>CAYONQ010000066.1:0-16032 GCA_964405375.1 uncultured Pirellulales bacterium | reverse complement strand
GTACGAGCTCCACGTCTGTCATATCGCTGATAATATCATCAACGCAGTAATCGATTCGCTCCTCCCTGAACGATTCGCACACCGCATTAATCTCTTCGGCGCTGCACATTATCACCTGCAGATTCATATTCGTCCGCCTTTTCACCTCCTCTATTGCGAAGAAATTTGCCGGCTCGGAAGTTGCAGCAACCAGCGTCCCTTCATTTATTGCAATCGGCATAATGGAATTGCCTTTTATAAAATCAATATCGAGCTTCTCAAAGGCCTGTTTTTCTACCGTTTCCGGCTCTATATGTCGAAACTCCAGACCATAAAGCGCAGCGCGGGCCTCCAATATATCATCACCACCGACCAGCCCCGCCTCCAGCAGCAGCGCCGCGACATCGCTACCCGGCTTTATCGACTGCTGCTGACGTAGCCAGCCGTGCTGTTCAGACGTAAGTTTGCCCGTATCTAAAAGGACATCGGCGACATCACGCACATGTGATTCGCCGGCCTGTTCCGGAGAATAAAGCTCGCTCAGCCCCTGTATCGGCTGGTCCGAGTTCGTCCGCCGGGCATCTTTTTCTGCGTTTGTGGCCCCCTCACCATTCTGTGGCTCATCGCAGCCGCATCTCACGCGTTTTGCAAGCTCAGACCCCTTGCAAAACGCGCCCTCATCCTCAGAGCAACTCTCACCACCTGGGCCATCAAGGGTCGCCCCCATTTGCGAAGGGACTGTCAATCCGGTAGCAGGGGCCTGTAAATCCTCTTGTTGCTTTGGCGAATCTTGCTTTTTTCCAAATAAAAAGGGCAGTTTCATTCCGATAACTTCAATACTATTTGGGCCCCCAAATGCTCCTCACCATTTTTGGGACCCGTTTCCAAACCTTCTAACTGGTCTCTTTGCCATTTAAGCTTAACGAAATTATCGCCAATCTGGCATATACTAAAACCTCTTATCAAATCCCCTTCATAGAGGATTCTATCGTCAATCATACAGCATCGACCGCTGCCGTCCTCACCCGACCCCATAATGCTCAAAAGCTCAAGGTCTTTAGTCTGTTCTCTCATCCGCTCTTGTATCATTCTGGTGTCAGTAGCGGAATCTCCTTTCCCACTATCGCCTGCTCTCACGTTGCCCAGAAATATGTCGTACCTGAACGGATTCTTCACGAGTTCACCGACCCCTACTTGCTGCACACTGCTAAACTGATAAAATTTATTAACTATCTCATCCATTCGATTGAACATCTCCGACCTAACGCCGGTAAGCCGGCTGATGGCCGTCTCAATTTGCGACTCTTCCATGCCGATACCCGACGCTGCCGCTGTCGTCGGTGCGCTCTTTTTTATCATAAACCAAAGACACAAAAGACCCGCAAAAAACAAAACAGCCAGCAATATCGTGCTCTTGCGAACGTTTTTATCCTTATCCCCTACGGTAATATACTCCTGACTCCGGGTCTGCTCGGTACCATCACCGGCGTGCGTATCGGCATCTGCAAGTGGTTCCTGCTCCGAAGAACCTCTGCCGGGGTCGTCCCCGCCAGCCCCAAATCTTTGCTCACGCAGAAAAGACAACATAATCAAACTCCAAATCTACTGAATAGTATTTGGCCCGCAACGAATCATCGCCAATTTACCCCCGGCACACAAAGCGGTCCAAATGTCAGCGACCAATCATCCGGTTTTATTTTGGAAAAATATGCTCACTATAAAATTAGCTTCTATCTGCCCCTCGTCCTTGGTCTGCTTTTTTAATGTGAGCTCGCGAATTTTCATTATGCGAGGAAGCTTCTCAAGCTCTAAAAGGAACGAGTAAAACGACTTAAAATCCCCCTCTAATTCCATCTTTAACGGCTGCTCCACATAGCCGCTATTGTCCTTTCTCTTTAGTCTCAGAATTCTTTTGCGATTTACTCCCTGCTTTTCTCCGATTACTGTCACGTCCCGAAGAACCTTATCAATCTCACTTGTAGGCGGTAGCTGGCTTTCGAAAAATTCTATCGCCTCCTGCAGTTGTTCAAGCTGTTTGCTCAAATCCTCTGCTGCTGCAGTGGCCTTTTCAAATTCGGTTAACTTGGCTAACTTGTTTTGAACCCGCCTTTTCGCCTCAGTCAAATGTCTGTTGGCCGGCCTAATCATATATTGATATGCAACGCAGGCAACGCCCAACAACAAAACAAAGAACACAGCTTGTCTTAAAGCGCTTCTCATAATTTCACCCTTTATTAGCTCATAGTTGAAAGAGAGCCGAAACCCCTCCCACAACCGACCGAAAACACATTACCTTCACTGACAATTCAATAAAACGCATTCTCGCTTCTTCTTTCTCTGATTGTCTTAATATCCTCGTTGGTGAGATGGGCGTCTTTTTTAAGCATTGCCGTCAGCTTAAACCGCCTCAGCTTCATATTCGCAGCAGAATCATTTTTAATTTTGTGCTCTTTTGATTCCACCAGCGTCACGTTGCTCAACAGCGTTGAGCTATTCAACTGCTCGATATAGGTCGCAACCTCTCGGTCGCTTGTAGCGATACCTTCAATGTCAATATGGGTCTCCAGTAACTTCTCCGGCGATACGCTGGCTGCGGCCGACATCGCCGTTTCGGCCTGTGCCTGCTGGTATTTGCTGCCGCCGGTGGAGTGAGCTGTTCTGTTCGATGGCTCTTTTTGAATAAGTTTCAACCGTGAAAGTGATGTCCCCCTCGGCAAATTATTAGTCAATGACGCCAACAGGACACTTCTTGGAACCGGCTCAAGCAGCTCGACAGTAGTAAGAGCCGTCTTCATCATTACTTTGCGCTTCGCCTGAAGCTCTTCAAACTGGTTTATAGCCTGCTGCGCCTTCGCCATCTTTACATTTGCAAGCTCCTCCTCGGCGTCAAGTGCTCGCTGCCGTATCTTGATACTTATAAACGAACCGCCCAAACCCGCCATCACTACCAAAAGCAGCACAAGATACATCAAATTTATTCTGCGCGACTCGCTGTTTTGAATGTAATCATCCGGTACAAAATTTATATTAAGCATTTTTTAACCTATCCCTCCTCTTTGCCTTACGATAAGCTAAGCCCGAAGGCAGTAGCCCAATTAACCTGACAACCCCTTCTATCTACAACCGGCCCATCTCGCCCCATCAGAATTTCTACCGCTGCCAGACTATCCCCCATCTGCGCCGGCATCTCTAACTGCTTTGCTATCGCTGTGCACACGTCTTTATCTACACGCTGACCCGAAAGAAAAATCAAACGCTCTATTTGAGCATTCCTATACATCGAACCAAACTGCCGTCTGCACCCGTTCAATTCCAGTACCAATCTCCCCATCACTTCATCATCCTGCTCCGACCCCAATCCGGTTACCCTTATAGGTATCGAACGGGCGAAAAGAGGATTCTTATGCCGGCAAATTACTACATTTGTGCAGTTTGCCTCCATACAGATAAGCATCACAATCGCTTCAATATCAGTTTTACGCCTGCCGAAAAACCTGACATAACTGTTTGCCAGTGCCGCCGGCCAAACCGCCATAGTCTTAATCTGCAGATTCGCCTTCTCATATATCGCCAGATGCCTGTCAATCTTCTCCCGTTCAGTCGCTATCACCAGTGCATTATCCCCCTCAGTCGGGATGTACTTTATCATCGCATCATCGGGCTCAAACGGCAGCTTCTGTTTTATCCTTGAAATAAGCATATCCTGTGGCTTTGTACCTTTTTCATCTCTTATCTTCGGCATTTTTATATGGTCGATAAAGACCTCACTTGCCGGTATTGTCGCCACCACAGCTCTGCCACGAAATTCCCCGTTGCTCGTCAACCTGCGTATCGCCTCGATGGCCCATCTTTGCCACTCGCCGCTGCCGGGTTTGACCTCTGCAGGCCGATTTTCACTGCCGCCGGCAATTAAGCTTACACCATTGCCATTACTGCAGAGCTGCACCACTCTCACGCTGTCATCGCCCATATCCACACCGATTGGGTATGCGTGGTTATTCGAAAACCAGAACATATCAACTCCACCGACAAAAGCTAACTCTATTAGTATTCAGCACTTATGATAACTGATAGCTGGTACACCACTGCCCGAAAGCCGCACGGCTAACTAAAATATAAGAAACAGCCCCACAATCGCAAAATTGCTGCGCTTTGTTTTTTAGCACGTAATACAGCACGCAACGCACAAAAAGATGCCCCTCCCCCGATAAAATCCGCTATTTCAACTGTTATTTGTCAATAGCTGACAATAGATTTGAAATACCCTATCACAGCTGTACACAAGGTGATATGCCTCGAAGTGAGAAAAAAATTATTCCTTATAAAAAAACAAAGTTTTTATCCTCCCGAAATAGCTTTACGACTAATCCTGATTTTTACCCCTTTGGTGGGAAAATGGGCTTTATAGGACGCTACATACGATTCACGACATACGAATTATTCTGCCTTTAGCTGACGTGTCATCAAATCTGCAATAGCGGCGCGCACCGGCTTATTCTCAAACAAAACCTCATAAACCGCCTGCGTGATTGGCATCTCGACATTATACCGCCCCGCAAGCCCGACAACCGACTTGCACGTAGCAATACCCTCGATAACCGATTCGGTAGCACCTTGCGCCCCTTTAAAACTCTGCCCTTTGCCTATCCTTTCGCCGAAAGAGCGGTTCCTGCCCTTCGGCGAGATGCACGTTGTCACCAAATCCCCCAGCCCCGCCAATCCCGCAAACGTCTCCTGTCTTGCCCCCATAGAAACGCCCAGACGGGTTATCTCGGCAAGTCCTCTGCTCAATAGTGCCGCCTTTGCATTATCGCCGGCGCCTATCCCGTCTATTATCCCTGCTGCGATGGCGATAATGTTTTTCATCGCACCCGCTAACTCAACCCCCACAACATCGGTATTAGTATAGACACGAAACCACGGAACGCTGAAGGTGTATTGAATCTCCTTGGCCAATTTCTCATTGCTGCACGCCGCGCAGGCCGTCGCCGGAAGCCGCCGGGCCAACTCATCTGAAATCGTAGGCCCGCTCAAAACCGCGGTCTTAAGTCTTGTGTCTTGAGTCTTGGGTCTTGTTTCCAGCACATTGGCAAGTATCTCCGTCGGACGAAGCAGCGTATCATTCTCAATACCCTTGGCAACCGAGACAATAGGAACGTCATCAGCAGCGTAATCCTTCAGTCGCCTCCATACAGACCTTATAAACTGACAAGGCACAGCGGAGACAATCAAGTCCGCACCGGCCATTATACGCCTATCGTCCGGCTCAAATACGAGCGCCTCAGGTAGCTTATAACCCGGCAGAAACTTCTTGTTTTCACGTCCCTGCTCTATTCCCCTCAACTGCTCTGTATCGTAACCCCACATCCGCACAGGTATCTTCTTCTCAGAAAGCAGCATAGCAAGAACCGTGCCCATCGCACCATCGCCAATTATGGAGACATTCTTAAACATAAAGGAAATTATAGTATCAGTCCCCGGAATTGCAATGCACTTGTCATTCGTCATTCCTGCGGAAGCAGGAATCCACGCTTGCCCCGCACCGTATGGTGCGGGGGCGTTCTGACCGAAACAATCTCATATTTAGCCCCGCAATTTATTGCGGGGTTGTTTAGCCGCCGCCGACGTGGCGACGCAACGTCTTTGTATTAACCCCCGCAAGCCTGCCTAACTCTCTAATTCACTAATTCGCTATTAAATACAATCTCATCGCTCAATCGTCAATTCAAATCCCCGCCAGTCAACTACGCCATCACCACCATCGGCAGCAATGTCGCACAATATGTGCTGAACTAGGCCTCGCAAAGGGCGATGTGGCGGTTGGTGGTGGGAAAAAGGGGATAATGCGGAGGGATTAGAAGTGTTGCAGCGAATACGAAGGTGATTGAAAGATTGGATATTTTTTTGACTGGCGGGGGGGGATAGATTATAATAAAGATAGTTCACCAGGGGTGGTCCGCTGAAAAGCGGGCCTGAGAAAAACCCTTTGAACCTGAACAGGACGACCCCGCACCTACTTGGCTTGTTGTTGTGAGTTGATTAGAGTTCTCAGGACCAAATCCTGAAGTCAGAGGTGATTATTCAACGACAGCGAACCAAGTAGGTGCGGGGGGAATGCCTGCGTAGGAAAGCGCTGAACTTGTATAAAAAGCAGCCGACAGAACAGTAAAGTCGCTTCCGCCGCAAGGCGTCCTGCGGACTACGGGAGCGATTTTTTGCTTTAGTGAAAATAACTGTGAAGTTATAAAGTTAAAAAATAAGGAAAGAGAAAATGGCGACGCAGATACAGATTGCACGAGCGGGGACGATAAGCGATGAGGTTAAATTTGTCGCTGAGGCCGAGGGCGTCGATGCCGAGCTTGTCCGCAGCGAGGTTGCCGGCGGGCGGTTAGTGATACCTGCGAACAAGCTGCATCTGGAAACAGGTCTTAAGCCGGTCGGTATAGGCCGGGCGCTTACGACAAAGGTCAATGCGAACATCGGCACAAGCAGCGTCCACTGTTCGGTGAAAGATGAACTTGAGAAAATGAGAGTGGCGCTGACAGCTGGTGCCGATGCGATTATGGATTTGAGCACCGGCGGCAACCTTGACGAGATGCGCAAGAGGCTGCTGGCCGGCTGTCCGGTGCCTTTCGGAACGGTGCCAATCTATCAGGTTATCGAGGAAAAAGACATCGAGGAGATAGACAGTAAAGTAATCCTTGAGGTCATCGAGAAACAGGCCAAGCAGGGCGTTGATTTTTTTACGATTCACGCAGGTATCTTGAAGGAATATCTGCCGTTGCTTGAAAAACGGGTCGGCGGCATTGTCAGTCGAGGCGGGGCGCTGTTGGCTAAATGGATGATACATCACAACAGGCAAAATCCGCTATATGAGATGTTCGACGATTTGTGTGGGATAATGGCGGAATTCGATATCTGTTTTTCTCTGGGTGACGGTCTTCGGCCTGGCTGTATCGCCGACGCCACCGATAAGGCGCAACTCGCAGAACTAAAAACATTAGGCGAGCTGACGCAAAGGGCACAGGAGGCGGGCTGTCAGGTTATGGTGGAAGGTCCGGGCCATATACCGTTCGACCAGATACAATACAATATGGAGATTCAGCAGAAGATTTGCCGTGGTGCGCCGTTTTATGTTCTTGGCCCGGTCGTAACCGATATTGCGCCCGGCTATGACCACATAACATCGGCGATTGGCGCCACGGCTGCCGGTTTTTACGGCGCATCGTTTCTTTGCTATGTCACGCCGAGAGAGCATTTAGGTCTGCCGAACGTCGATGACGTTCGGGCAGGCGTAATTGCAACAAAAATTGCGGCCCACGCCGCCGATGTCGCCCGCGGGCTGAAGGGTGCTTCCGACAGAGACAGGAGATTGAGTGTTGCACGGGCCAATCTGGATTGGCAGACACACCTGGCCGAGTCGCTTGACCCCCAGACAGCCGAGAGAATGCACCGCGATGCCTGCAGGGAGATTGGTGCGAAGGAATTGCCGACAGCCGATTACTGCTCGATGTGCGGTCGGAAGTGGTGCAGCATCAGAATAAATAAAGAAATCCGAAAATTGAGTTCTTAGTTATGAGTTCGTAGTTCGTAGACTGCGAACTACCAGCACTACTGCCGCTTCTAATAAATAACTGCAACTTTTTCACTTGTTAAAGCAGTGTTGATACTCGGATGTTTGAGATTGCCGCGGCCTGCTTCGCAGGCCTCGCAATGACACAAAAACGCCGTTTTGCCCACGTGAGCGGTATTGAGAAAAAAGAAGGATTTGAGGAGTTGGTTTCTAAGTCAAATCTGAATGTTTCACAGGTTTATTAAGTCCGTACTTCCTCATCACATCTGCAACTAAGTCCTCGAACCCTAGCGGCGCGTCTTTCTTAACAACTACCTCTTCAATAAGTGAATCTAAATTTACTTTAACAAATAGCCCTTTTTCGGGAGGCGCCAAACCACCCCAAACCAAATCTTTCTTCCCTTGTACAGGTACGAATTTCATTAAAAAAGCTCTTAGTTCCCTTTCATCTTCATAAGATTTGGATTTGTGTAAAACTTGGGAGTGTGCACATTTATCCAGTATCGGAGTTGTTGCTCGGTCAATGTATTCGACCTTGCCTAATTTGATTTCTCTTTCATCATTGAAACTGTCTCTTAGCTTCTTGTCAGTTGATCGGATAGCGATACCTTTGTTGCTTTTGATATACGCATTCCACATTAAATTTGATTCATAATTCTTCATACACCAGCAATTCGCATAATAGTTGTTTCGGTCGCTGTTATAGAGATCCTTGACGTTTTCTCTGTCCTGCGGTGTATGTGTTGGCATAGAGTCTTCGATATCTTTCTCGTCTCGCGGTGTTATTCTACCTTCAAACTGGTCTTTCAAAATGTCAAGCCTCGTAAAGTATAAAGCTTGTTCTTTAATGAGGGAAGCAAACTTCCAAAAATCCATGTATCGCCAGATTATGCTCTCATTAAAAACAGTATCAATGTTAGGGTCATACATTATTAGGCCTATTTAAACACTACAAAATAATAGCAAATTTATGTTTTCATTGAGTCGAGTTCTATAAATGCGATTGGTGCGAAGATGAAGACCGGCAGCCAGGCCCACAGCTCCGGCATTATCCTCTCGAAGACGACCTCTGCGGCCAACATTTTGCACACAAAGGTTGTAACGTAGCAGGCCGCTGTCGTTGCGAAGCTAATCGCAATGGCGGTCTTCATCGACTTCGGGTCGCGACAGACCAGAATCGGCAGGCTTATCATAAGCATTACCAGATTGATAATCGGGTCGGTGATGCGAAAGTGCTTCTGGCTGTAAAGCTGGGCGAGGTCTTTTATCTTCGTCCTGTGAGTTGCAAGGACAGCCAACTGTCGGGAGCTTAATAGCGTTTTGTATCCGGATTTACGTCTGACGGGGATGTCCTTGTCGGTAACACCACCGGCGTAGGAATCAATCGGTTTGGGGCCGGTGTGTGAGTCTTTTTCGATGAATCGGCCGTTGGTTAAATCCCATCCGCCGGTCGTGGGGTTGTAAGTCGCCTTTTCAGCGGATATGCGGCCGGTTACCTCCCAGACGACCGAATCAGGTTTGCTTTTGCGGGTGATGATGGTCGGGTTGCGCAGCGTTGAGGTCTTTACATCGAATTTTTGCGAGCAGATTAGCGAGCCGTTGCCGTCGCCGATGAACCATACGTCGTAGGATTCCTGGCCCGGGACGGTATCGTGTTTGCGCACGAGCTTGTCGGCAAGCGGCGGTATTATAAGCTCCTGGTCAATTACCAGCAGCACCGTCAGTAGTATCGACAGAAGCAGTATTGGCATAATCACGCGTTTTAGATTGACCCCCGAGGCAATCACCGCCACTAATTCGTTGGAGCGGACCATCTTGCCTAATGAAAAGACGGCTGCAACCACGGTTATCATCCCGGCGAAATCGCGGAAGTAAAGTGTGCTCTGCAGGGCGTAAAAGCTCAGTATGTTTTTGATGACGGCAAAAGTGCCGAGGCCGGCGTGCTCGGTGAACTCGTCGAGATTTACAAACAAATCGATAATTATTCGCAGCCCTACCAATACGCAAAATGCGATAATATAGCCGATGAGAAAATTCTTTGTGATGTATCTGTCCAATATCTTCATAGCGGATAGCTTTGCCTTCTATTTGACTTTAATTTTTCAGTAACCTGTGATACATTGCCGCTGCCAGAAGGGACAAAATTATCAGTCCTGTCCACATTAGTACTATACCTGAGCATGCCTGTGAGCCGGGGTTCTTGGCGATGTTTTTGCCCATCATTATACAGATTATCAGCATTGCGGCAGGTACCGAGCTTGCGCCGAATGCGCTTAGGAGATGGCCGCCCTTTTGAATGATACCCAGCCCTATACCAATCATTATCAATGTTACGCAGCCCACTCCGAATACCAGCCGGGAATGCACCTCAGCTCCTATTTCGACCGTTGTCTTTTGTATTTTTCTGTAGAGCTTGTCCTGCAAGGTCGTCAGAATGGGACTGGGCGGTTTTTTCAGCGCCGAGGCGGTTGAAGCCGGGCTGACAGCTTTCAAAATATCTTCGGACGTGAATTTATCCATCATGGTCTGGGGCATAATCAGGCCGCGAATAATGTGCCGTGTTGCTAAACCTTCCGAGCCGTCTTCACTTTGCCAGTTGGCGTTGTAGATTTCCATCGTTAATGTCGGCGCCAGCTCGTCGCCCTCGATGTGAAGCAGGGCCTTTTGGGCGCGTAGTGTACGCAAAGGCCGGCGGGTGACAACATCTGATTCAACGACTACAATTTCTCCGGTTAACTCGACTTTTTTCTCGTCCTGCGGGCTGCAGCGGCCGGCAGTAAATTCGACAAATCTGTCGTTGCTGTGCAGCTTGTAGAAACTGTCGGCAGAGTCGGTTATTCTGTCGGTTATATCTTCGGCCAGCAGCTCTGCGGTAAATTGTGCGTAGGCGTCGCGGGCCAGTTCTTCAATCGGATAGAACCGCATCGGGTCAAGGCGTATCCTCTTCATTTCATCAATGTTTTTAAATTTAACATCGTCGCCCAGCAGCGAGCCGAACCTTTTCGTCAGTGACATCGATTCTATGAAAAATCCGCCTTCCTCATCGAGCCCCATCTGATAGACGTTATGCGGTATTATCTGCACTTCGTTAAATCTCAGGTGCGGGCTGAAGCGCACCTTGGCGTTCTCGGCGGTGATAATCCTTTTTATTTCGTAGTCTTTCAGCTCCGTGATGACTACGCCTGAGAGCGTGTCATTTTGGGCGTTTGCTTGGTCGGCGTAAATCAGGTAGTGTTCGTCCGGCGGCAATTTATAATAGCCCTTTCGCTGGATGTTGCGGAAAAGAATCTGTTTTGCATCGTCCTTAAGGGATTTTTGAGAGCGATGTACGAAGGCCGGCATCACGTGGAAGCTCAAAATCAGATTTGCGATTGCGACCATAATCGCCAGCGCCAGTCCCGGATAAACCAGTGTCAGCAGGGAGATTCCGCTTGCCTTGCAGGCCTCAAGCTCGTTATTGCCTGCGAGCCGACCATAGACCAGAGATGCTGCGAATAAGGCGGCCATTGGCAGCACGAACGTCAGTGTTATGGGCAGAAAATAGCCCATAAGATGAACCACCTGCCGAGGCCCTATGCCGTATTCCTGGACCGGCCGCAGGATGCTGCCCAGACTCATTATTACCGTCAGGGCCACCGCCGCAAGCACGAAGACCTTGAAGACCTCGCGAAATATGTATCTATGCAGAGTAAAAACCATTTATTAGTCGTTAGTATTTAGTGCGCCGTAACTCGCACCCTTATTTGCCATTGGCTAAATGCTATTCACTAAATAGCATTTTGCAACAAAATTCTCTGCTTTTTGCACAAGGGATTTTAATGTTCTTGTTGGTTATGTCTGTCTCTCTGTGTTCTAACGGATTTTAAATATCGGAGATATCGGCGGTTGTTATTTAGTGGCATTCTCAAGCTGTATAAAGTTCAGTTCTTCTAATTGCCTTCTAATCATCTCGACAAATTTCTGATAGCCGGGCGGTTTGGTTAAAAAACCAACAATAGGCGGGTCGAATTTATTAGCCTGGTCTATGTCATCTCTTTTGTTGGATGTTGTGAGAATCACGACAGGAATCTCTCTGAGCACATCGTCGGTTATAATGATCTCTAATAATTCCCAACCGCTCATCCGGGGCATATTTAGATCCAAAAGAATAAGGCATGGTTTTTCATCGCTGCCATTTCTTAAATATTCTAATGCCTCTTCACCGTCAGACCGACAAACTAACTGATTCGGAACCCCGAGGCTTCTAATCACACGTTTGATGGTCATCACATCGATGTCATCATCGTCAACAAATAATATTGGTCTCATGTTCTTTTTCAGTTTCAATTCCAGTTGGTTCTTTATGTTTTCCCAAGGTAAAGAAAAATGTAGTTCCTTGCCCGGGTGTTGACTCTACCCAAATCTTACCGCCGTATACCTCGACCACTTTTCTGACGATGGCGAGGCCTATACCTATGCCTTTATGGTCATCTTTTGCAGAAAGTGTCTGGAAGATTTTAAAAATCTTGTCGAAGTATTTCTCTTCGATTCCAGGGCCATTATCGGCAACGCTGAATTTCCAGAAGCCATCATCCTCCACACAGCCGATTGTTACCTGGACATCGGGTTTATCCGCATACTTAATAGCATTACTTAGCAAATTATAGAATATCTGGGTGAGGTGTATTTTATCACAAACCGGAGTTGGCAGCTTGTCGGCGATGGTTATTTGAATATTTTCCAGTGGGGCGATATCTGATATTATTTCTTCAACAAGCTTGTTTAGGTCTATTTTCTCCCTCTTATATGTGTTCCGGCCAATCTCTGAATATCTTAGGATACTTGTAATTTGTTCATACATTCGTTGCGACCTTTGTATGAGTAAGTTGATTTGTTTCTTACCCTCTTCATCAAATTTATCTGCATAGTCAGTCGATATCCATTCAGCTAAAGTCCCAATTCCCCGTAGCGGTGCTTTAAGGTCGTGGGCGGTTATATACACGAAATCAGCAAGCTCACGGTTTGCCACAGTGAGCTTCTCCACAGTCACTTCTAATTCCCGCTGGATGGCCTGCAATTGCTGATTAGCATCGTTGAGATTATCTATCGAAGTAGTTGTCCTCTGCAAATCTTCAGCCATTTTATTAAAGGAGGTGGCTAATTCGCCTATTTCGTCGGTTGTAGCAACATCAACCCTCACAGAGAAATCGCCTTGAGCAATGGCTTGAGTGGTTTGAGCTAAGTTAGCCACTGGTTTTGATATTGAATGAGCAATGGTTAATCCCAAAATAATTGATACAAGGAACGCACCGGCAATCACAACAAACATGGTCAAATGGGTATTCCTGGCTAAAGTCTGGCTTTCTGTTTTTATCTTATTCACGATTCCTGCCTGGTTTTCTTCAAGCCGATTAATCAGTTCCTTTAATTCTCCAAACACGAGGTGTTCCTGGGTTTCAATTGTTTTTTGTTCAACAATAATTTTGCACAAGTCCTGCGCTACACGCTCATAGGCATTAAGGTCTTTCGAAATATCTTGTGAAGGTACGATCAAAGAATTATCTTTAACCTTACTTATACTGTCTAACCATTCAACGCCATGTTTTTGATCTTTGTATTGATAGATCGCCTCCTTGCTTTTATATCGCATTAGCTCCACATCTCTGGTAAGTGCACTGTCTTGTAATGCAACCAAAGCGGATAGAATATTGTGTCGTAATTCTTTTTCCAGGCTTTCCTTTTCTTCAGACGCTCTGTTTTTTGCAAGGCTTCGTTTGTGATGAGCTATCAATCTATTAGAAATCTTTGCAAGTTCATCAGCATTTTTACAAAAAGTCTCTGTATTAAATCCTAAGTCTTGAAGCTTTTTTGTATACTCATTATTTAACTGTTTAAATAATGCATCAAATTTTGCTCTTGTCTGTTCATAGTCTGATTTTTCTCTAATGTAATCTTCGACGTTTTCACTATGAATCAGTGCTAATAATTCAACCAATGATTCATCAAGGAGAATATCAAGTTCAAGCACTTTCGTTATAATTTTACTATTGGTTTGAATGTTGTTATGAGAAATTACACTGAAAATACCAACAAAACCCACCAATGAGGCTATGATCATGAATCCAATAATTAATTTTTTGCCTACTTTCATTTTATGTCCATGCTTTATATTATTTATTCACTTACAATCTCTTCAGCATCATCTAAAACATATTGCGGAATTTCTATTCCTATTTCTCTCGCTGTTTTCGTATTAATAATCACATAATCTTCAGCAGGTGATTCGGTTAATAAAGAAGATGGATTAGCGCCATCTAAGATGAGCCCTGCTTTATTACCGGATAGTTTTCCAATCGCGTGAAAGTCTGCCACATTTCCAACTAATGCACCTTTTGGAATACTGCCTTTGAGGCAGGCAAAACAGGGTTTCTTGTATTTTTTACTAATTTCTATGGCAATCTCATCCCCGCCAACATTTATAAGAGTATCACAGGCTAAAAATACTGAATCTATCCCCTCAATGACTGATTCCAATTGTGCTCGCATATCCTCTAAATCGACAGCGCCAATATCAATCACTTCCATCCCTTTTTCTTTGAGCAATGCCTTCATTTCCAGGTACTGTGCATCTGAATTGGCCTCGCCCTTACGATGAACAAACGCTAATATCTTTGTGCCGGCATAAATTTTCTCAAATTGATCATACTGCCTCTCTACAGTAACATAGTTGCGTGTTCCAACAGTATTGTTCCCGGAGCTTTCCAGTGATTCAATAATATTGGATTCTACCGGAAAGGTACAAACAGAGAAGACAATTGGAATCTCACTGGTCATCTTCTTTGCAACTAATGTGCCCGGTGTGGTAATTGAGAAAATAAGGTCCACCTTTTCATCAATAAAAGATTGTATGATCTGGCGTTGAATTTCTAAATCACTTTCAGGAGTCTTAATGATAAACTTTACATTTTCCCCTTCTACATAACCCATTTCTGCAAGTCCCTCTTTAAACCCCTCAACATTGCCACTATAGGTAAGATCGGAATTCCAGCGTGCTATTCCTATGGTGAACATCTTTTTTTCAGGAGGAGTTTTCCCAGTTAATACGAATCCCCCAAAACCGATAAGAATGGCGGCAATAATGACTATAATTGTCATAATGGTTTTTTTGCTCATCGTTTTATTCCCTTAAATAATTTCCGTCTAAAATTTATATTTCATCCCAATTCCCAGACCGTGCTCCTGACTTGCGACTTTATATTCGTTGAATCTGAACTCGACTAACGCCTCAAGGTTCTCTGTGAGTTTGTACCTGAACTGGGTTTCGCTTACTACATTGGTTTCATTGTCACTGGGCCCGCTGTCAAAATTGATATCGAAGAATCCTCCCATGGAAAATCGGCCGTCAAGAATGCTCGGGAACTTCTTTTCCCAACAAAAACTCCCCTGCCAGCCATGGCCGTCTGTTTCTATTGGAAATGCCTTAAAGCCAAGATTCAAATCCACCTTTTTAAGCCAGTCCCAACGGGCTATATAATTAACGCCGAGTCTGCCTATACTGTCGTGGCGTCCCTGGCCATCGTTATATTCAAGGACAACGCCGAAACCCTTGTACAGTTCCTTTTTCAAATCTATCTCTATGAAAAACTTCTGGGCATCTGTTCTGCTACCGTCGGAACTATCAGCTGACTCTATATCCGTGAAACCCCACAGGCTCCATCCATAGGGCAGTTCTGCACCGCCTGTAAAGTTAATGGTATTAAAGCCTCGTGTATCAAACTGATATTCAGCGGTCATCCAGCCATTGCGTTTCTTCTTGAGTTTTGCCGTCTCTTGCCCTTGCTGAAGTTTTGCCGTTACTGCTCCTTGAGTGCTTTCCATAGCCCCAATCTTTTCCCTGAGCATTTTATTTTCCTGCTCTAAGGCGTTTAGTTTGGCCTTCAGATCTGTAAGTTCATCCGCTTTGACTACCGGAGTGATACAACATCCAATAAGTACTACACCTATGAAAAGAATTGCTTGCTTTGATTTCCCCATTTTTTTACCCCCTAAAAAGTAGTCGCTTATTATTAGTTTTTCGGTGATATCTTCGCCCCACTTAAGGCAGTATTACCCCCCCCATATTTTTCGAGAATTGCCTACTATAGATTATATCTCGCTTATCGCTTTGATATTACCGGCGACTTTGACTTCACCTGTATTGATATCTATAATCTGCTGTGCCCCCGTCTTCGCATGGCCAAAGTTCCTGCTTCAACTTTGCCTATTTGGTTGTGACATGCATTTGCGTAATAGCCCCCATTTATAAAGACAAGTAGCAATAATCACTTCGGCATAAAAAAGGCGTGAAAGAAGCAATGCCCCGCCGGTTTAACCAAAAGTACAAAAACCAGATACGACCAGTGAGGCCGAGCTTTGTAAGTGCTTATTACAACAGGTGTTCCCGCCCGCGCGGGGGGGAGGCGCGGGGGGTGGGCGGGCGGGGGGGGGGTGGTGTGCGCGGA
>CAYONQ010000065.1:0-16035 GCA_964405375.1 uncultured Pirellulales bacterium | reverse complement strand
TATGCGGATATACCCGTTAAAGTTTAAGCCAATCTACAAACACCGAATATGGGGCGGACAGAAGCTGCGGCAGTTTTTCGACAAAGATATACCGCCGTTTGAAAAAATCGGTGAAAGCTGGGAATTGGCCGACCTGCCGGACGACAAATCCGTAATCGCAAACGGCCGACTCGCAGGCCAGACCCTCAAACAGGCGATTTCAAAATACCCGAAAGAGATAACAGGCGATGAGAATTTCTCGAGCCCTTTTCCGCTGTTGATTAAGTTTCTCGATGTCGAGGACGTCCTCAGCATCCAGGTCCACCCCGACGAGCAGACCTGCCGAAAAATGGGCAAAGGACGACCAAAGACCGAGTGCTGGTACATCATATCCGCCGCTGCCGATGCGGTAATCTATAAAGGACTGAAAAAAGGCGTAACAAAAGAACAATTTGCCGAAGCGATAGAAAAAGACAGCGTCGCCGAGCTGCTGGCAAAAATCCCTGTAAAGCAGGGACAGTGTCATCTCCTGCCGGCCGGCACCGTCCATAGTATCGGAGCAGGTCTTCTAATAGCTGAGATTCAAACGCCATCTGACACCACTTACCGCCTCTTTGACTTCAACAGGGTTGACGATACCGGCAAACCAAGACAACTGCATATCCCCGAAGCTCTGGAAAGCATCCACTTTGATACATCCGGCGACGACCTTCCGGTAACAACGCTGGGCCGACTGATTGATTGCGAATACTTCAAAATAGACAAGCACCACCAGGCCGAAAACTGCGAGATGCTCCTTTCACCCGGCAAAATGAAAACGCTGGTTATCTTGACCGGCTTTGGTACCATACTGGCAGCCGACGGTACTTCCGTTGAATTCAAGGCGGGCGATTGCTTACTTGTCCCTGCTGAATATCAGGCAGCAATGCGTTTTGCTGCTGATACTCAATACCTGGCAATAACTATTTAGCTCAACCAATTAACCCAAACTGACCGAATAAAAAGGATAGTAAGGTAAATACAGTTAAGCGGAAATTAAGATGTCGATAAAACCAATGATACAGTTAGCCAGGCCCGGGCACTGGATAAAAAACATTGTCGTATTGCTGCCGGTTGTCTTCGGACTGCGAATGTATGACCTCGACGCCTGGCTGCGGGCTCTCGCCGCCGCCGCCGCATTTTGCTTTGCCTCTTCCTTCGGCTACATCCTGAACGATATCAAAGACCGCCAAAGCGACCTGGCACATCCGCTAAAGAAGAATCGGCCGGTGGCATCCGGCATAATAAGCATAAAAGCCGCCGTCATTGAGGCGGCGGTACTGCTGCTGTTGGCACTGGCCGTCGCTCAAACCCTGTCACCTCTGCTGTTGATTATGATTCTGGCGTATGTGTTCCTGCAGGTCTGTTATACGGCCTTCCTAAAGGCCAAACCGCTGGCGGACGTCATTTGCATTGCACTTGGCTTTGTCCTTCGTGCCGCCGCAGGCGCGGTGGCCATCAGAGTCGCTATCAGCCCCTGGCTGTTTATCTGTATGTTCACCATATCTCTGTTTATGGGCTTTTGTAAGCGATACAGCGAGATTGCAACAATAGGTGACAGGGCACACGACCACCGGCCCGTCCTGATTGCATACACCCCTGAACTGCTCACGCATCTTATTACACTCTCAGCCGGAATTGCGGTGATGGCGTTCCTGGTCTATGGATTGCACGAAAGAACCGTTGAGCAGTTCGGCACCAACTATTTTGTCTATACGCTGCCTGTTGTGGTCTATGCCGTGTTCCGCTTTGCAATGCTTTCTATGAAGGGCTCTTACCACGACCCCACAGATTTAATTCTGCACGACAGAACCTTTCAGATAACAATCCTGATTTGGATGGTGGCCGCCTTTGCTATTATTTGCTATGGAAAAACTATCGATGGCTGGATACAGAGCTTTTATTAGTTTTACCCCCGAGCATTTCCGAGTGTTAATTTAGTATGATAGACAGCACCAGCAAGCATCTTGTGAAAAGCTACCTGGCTGTTTTAGCTCTGGCAGCGGCGCTTTATGTAGCCAGTTGCGCGCCGGGGGTATTATGGCAGGACAGCGGAATGTTTCAGTACCGCATCTGGCACAACGACATCGAGGGAAAACTCGGCATTGCTCTGGCACACCCCCTGTATTGTATCATAGCCATAGGGGTAAAATACATACCTTTCGGTGAGTTTGGATACAGAATCAATCTCATATCCGCTATATTTGCCGCCGTTACTGTGGCGAACGTTTTTCTGCTTCTAAAATTATGGCTTGGCAGAAACATACCCGCAGCCCTTGCCGCAATCACATTAGCGCTCTCTCATACCCTCTGGCAGCACGCCTCAATAGCTGAGGTTTATACACTCTATACCGCATTGCTCACGGCGGAATTGATATTTCTATTACAGTATTTCAAGACCGGCCGTACCGGTTATCTCTACCTGCTCGGGCTTTTTAACGGCCTGGCAATCGCAAACCACCTCTGGGCAATTATACCCTTCGCTTGCTATACCGTCTTTCTGATAACTCTGATAGCGAAAAAGCGGGTAAATATTAAGAACGTAGCAGTGATAGTCCTGTTATGGATACTCGGCGCAGCACCTTATGAATATCTGATTATAAAAAACATTCTTACAACCGGCGGTTTCACAGCCACCCTCGCATCGGCGGTCTTCGGAGCGGGCTGGCAGCATTCCGTTCTTAATACCTCTATTTCGGGCAAAATTATAAAAGAGAACTTGCTGCTCATAGCGTACAATTTTTCCACCTTCAATGGCCTGTTCTTCTTCGCAGGTCTTTATGCATTGAAAAAGCTATCGCCGACTCGCAGCTTCAAAAATATCCTTCTGGCACTGTTGGTCCTTTTTTTCATATTTGCCTTCAGATATACCGTCCCCGACAGGTACGTATTTTCCCTGCCCTTTTACTGTGTGGGTTCTGTTATAGGTGGTGTTGGTTTTAACTTGCTTGTTGCCCGCCCCAAACGTAAAATTCTGACCTGCCTCGTATTCATTTTTGCCTTTATGCCGATACCATCTTATATCATCGCCCCTATCCTGGCAAAAAAAGCCCACTTTAAACTTCCCACGAAAAGAGAGCTTCCTTACAGAGACAGTTATACGTATTTTTTACGGCCGTGGAGAACGGGCTACCGGGGCGCGGAGATATTTGCAGCCGAGGCGCTGCAAAGCATCGAAAACCGGGCTGTAATAATCGCCGACGGCACCACCGTTTACCCACTCTGGTACCTTCAAGAAATCAAACAAAAAAGTGCTGACGTAAAAGTACTCTCACAGCACGGCAGTTATAAGAACCCTATCCCGTTCCCAACAGTAGATACTATTGAACAGTTGATGGCCGATAGCGCCGTCTATGTCGTTTCGCCCGTAGCGGGCTACTGCCCGGACTTCTTGCTTGAGCGTTACAAATTCGTCAAAACAGGACCGATATATCGCATCGTTGACCGACAGTAAAACATTTAATATACTCAAACTGAACGATTTAATACGTAAAATTTGCTTAATCGTTTATCGTATAAAAAATTAAAATAGTTGCCGACGTAGTCGGCTTCAACTAACGAGATACGAAATACGAACCCCGCCCCTCCGAGGAGCGGGACGAGCGACGAACAACGCTCAAACTGACCCGTCCCTAAGAGACGGCCAGTTTGAGTAATATACCAATAAAGGAGCAATTTTATGAGCAAAGTCGCTATCGTAAGAACAACACCGCAAACCGTCCTGCAGGACATCCAGAGGGCAATGCAATTGGCCGACGTCAATAACGCCCTGAAAGCCGACACGCCAACCATAGTAAAGAACAACCTGTCCTGGCACCTGATGTACCCCAGTGCCAACACAACCCCCTGGCAGCTCGAAGGGGCGATACTGGGTTTACGAAACGCCGGCCTTAAAGAGCTTGTATGCGTTGAGAACGAAACCGTCGTTACCAGCGCCAAGGCAGGAGAGATACTGAATAAACAAAGGCCCGTCTGCGAGCATTATAACGTGCCTATTAAATATAACTTTAAATCCTCGGATATGAAATGGCAGCGATACGAGCCCAAAGCACAGATGCTTGTGCTGGATAAAATCTTTCCCAAAGGAATTTACATACCCGATTACTTCCACGGCAAAAACATCGTCCATCTGCCGACAATTAAATGCCACATCTATACGAACTTCACCAGTTCGATGAAAAACGCCTTCGGCGGCCTGCTCGATAATAAACGCCATTACTGTCACTCCAGAATTCACGAAACACTCGTGGACCTGCTGGCTATCCAGAAGGAAATCCATACAGGCATATTCACCATCACCGACGGCACAACAGCAGGCAACGGCGCAGGACCAAGAACAATGACTCCCGTAACCAAAAACGTCCTTTTGGCCTCCGATGACTGCGTCGCAGTTGATGCAGTTACTGCAAAACTAATGGGCTTCGAGCCGATGGACCATGACTTCATTCGACTGGCACACGAGCGGGGGCTTGGCACCGGCCGGTTCAGCGAGATTGAAATCGTCGGCGACACCGACAAAGCAGAGGAAAACTGGGGCTTCATTACAGGCGATAACGCCGCATCCTATGTGGGAAAGCTGTTCTGGTTCGGGCCTATGCGATGGCTGGAAAAATTGATGTTTCACACACCATTAGTTTATGCTTTCATTTTCGCCTCGGCGATTTATCACGATAAGATATGGTATCCGTCCAAAGGCAGAAACGTCGTAAACGACTGGCTTGAAAAAAGCCTCTGGGGCAAGTTGTTTGCAGACTATCAACCCGGAAAGTTGAAACCGTAGATTTGTCCCCGCGAAAGCGGCAAACCAAACGCACTGGCTGAAACCGTGTAATAACCTCCCACATTTAGCTTGCCACGGCGTAGCTTCCGCAAAGCCGGACCTTTATCTGGGGTTATCTGGGACCCAGAAAACCGAAGCGTAGTCGAAGGGCCACAGCAACGCTCAAGTCCTTCCCAAAAAATTTCGGCGCAAATCCCTTTGCCCAATCCAAAGGCAATTGTTATAATCACATTTTGAAAGGAGACTGACGCCGAATGGACTCATGCGTAATCCAGTTGACAGAAGCAGCTAAGAAACACGGCAACCTATCTGAGTATCCTTTGAGTCGGCTTTATTTATGCCGAATATAGCGCCGGAAAGCCCGACAAAACTCGCTATCGACCCGCTGGCTGGTATCCCCACAGCAGCCATTTCAACATCGGGCCTGTCAACAATTATAAGTTTATGACAATCTTTCTACACACCCAAGCAGTGCCTCGCGAAATAATAAAAGAAGCCGCAATATAGCTCAAAAGTGAAAAAGCACCATATAACCAGTCTGGCCGGCTCATTTATCAGCTTAAAGATTTAATCCTTATGGTTCTTTTGCCAAAAAATTGCTATAATTGCTATAAAGACAGTTTATTATAATTATAGCGCTGAAGGAGGTATTACGTCGGTGGATATATCTAACCCAGCCAACAAAACTCAACGCTTATGGCAAACTGCCTTCAAGTTCTCTTTATTTCTCGGGCTTTTAATCAGTTTATCTGATGCTTTAGTGATTATGCCGTACGAAGTGCCTGAGGTTACGACCTTTTTGCGTACGCTGGAACCTCTTGCAGCAAAATTGGTAATGGTGGCTGCACTGTATATGATTTTGTGGTTTCTGCTGCCATACCTCTTAGGCCGTGCCCTTAAACTTGACATACCAGCCCTGAGTGTCTCACTTGCGGTACTTTTGATGGCGGCGTATGTGCTGTATATGGCCCACAGTACGCTTGGCTTCGGGTCGCTGCCGGAAAAGCTGCGAATATCTATGCTTCTCTCTGCAAGTCTCCTGATGGTGCTGGTCTTTTCAGCAGCGGCATATTTTGTGACAAAGCTCGTGTCACAATCGAAATGGCGGCCTCTCATAACAGCGATTTGCCTCGCAATCCCATTGCTACAGGCAGAAACCCTCGTGATGTTATTAGCAAACAAGTGCCTTCTGGAGCCGCTGCCTTCACAGTTGGGTTTATTATGGAACAAGCTATTCTCCCCGCCGGTGCTGATAACCAATATCGTCTGCCTTATCGGCATCGTCGTTACGTTTGCGATATTTGTGCGTATCAGGCGTGGTCGCGCACTGGTTAAAGTGTTCTATACCTTCGCCCTGCTCATTTTCGCAAGCTCCCTGCTGGCCTGGATGCCTGGGTCGGAACGAACATTGGTATCAAAGGCAAATGTATATGCTGGCCATCCCGTCAAACGTGTGATTCTGATTGTTAGCGACACGCTGAGGTCGGATGCTCTGTCCTGCTACGGCGGTCGGCGTATATCTACGCCTCATATCGACCGGTTAGCCGTAGATAGCATCCTCTTCGAGAAGGCATTTGCTCCTGCACCGTGGACAAGCCCTTCTGTCGCCTCGATTATGACGGGCGTCTCACCATTGGCTCATATGACCACCGATTATAAGTCCATTCTTCCTGATACCTTGCTGACCTTGGCGGAATATATGAGCCGGGCCGGCTACCTTACACAGGCAATCGGGTCAAATCCGATGCTCGTGCGCAAAAACTTTTCGAAGGGTTTTATGAGCTACAACTTCTTTCCAAAACGCCAGGACCCTTCTCTCTGCGGCAAAGTTCTGTCCAAGTTGGCCCCAAAAAAATTTGGTTATGCATCGACCACGGATTTAACACAGTTAGCCATTGATTGGCTGAACCCTAATGCCGATAATGATTTTTTCCTGCTGGTGTACTACTATGACCCTCACGTACCATATACACCGCCCACGGAATATACTCCTGACAGAAAACCTCCACAAGGTATGGGAACCAGTTTTAGTGCTCATGTCTCTGCCCGTAGTGGTTATCTGCCATTAACGCTTGAGCAGAGAGAATGGGTAAGAGCTCTTTATGACAGTGAAGTGTCCTACGTGGATGATAATGTAGGGCTGCTTCTGGACCACTTGAAGAAACTGAAGATATATGATGATGCCCTCATTATATTGACCAGCGACCACGGAGAAGAGTTCTGGGAGCACGATGGCTATGAACATGGACATACCCTGTATAACGAGCTGTTGTCGGTTCCCCTGATAATCAAGTTGCCCGGCTCCTTATTAAAAACCACGCTTTCCCAGCCGATACTAATAGAAAGCATAATGCCGACAATATTAGACCTGTGCCGGATAGACTACAACCGGGATTATATCTCTCGCGGCTCGCTTGTGCCGACCTGGTCAGCCAATCCCAATACGGACAATGTAGAGCCCATAGTCAGTACCGCCCCGCTGTATTATGAGGATAGGATATCAGTGATTTTTAATGGCCTGAAATATATTCGTTCTCTCGTAACAGGCCGACAAGAGCTTTACAATCTGATTGAAGACCCCACCGAGAGCATTAACATCGCCTACACCTCCGCCGCAGAAATAGAAAAGGCAAAAGAGATTTTGAATAAACACCAAAGCTCAGCGGAAAACCTAAAAAAACATTATTTTATAGAAAAAGCCCAGCAGAAAGAGCTGGACCCGGAAACGAGGCGACAGCTAAAATCACTCGGCTACGTGCAATAAAATCGCCTTACTTCCACCCCGCACCATACGCTGCAGGGCAATAAGACATACGATATGCGACAGGAGTTTACACTGAGCTTGCCGAAGTGATATGCGAGCGACGAGCCACGAGTTTATGCCCTGCGTTTCTTGAGCAAAACCACCCCGCCGAGAGCAAAAAGCAGGATTGTCGCTGGCTCGGGAACCGCTGAAAGGTCAACCGTCACCGTGCTCTCCATCCCTGCGTCGGGCCACTGCGAGTATTCGTCTATTCCCGCTTCATAGTAGAATTGCATATTGAGCAACTGTCCCCCCAGAACGTCTAATCTTGCTGACAGGTTACCATCATCCAATACCGCCAGCGACTACAACGCCTGAAGGTTTAGGGAACTTTACGCAATGGCTTCATGCCATTGCCTGCTGCAATCACTAATGCGTAGCCCTTCCATGACTGTTCCAATTCAAAAACTGGTATGGTTTGTGGTTTTAACGTCCGAGTATTTATAATCATTGCATAGTCTTTCGCGACTTTTCTTGCCAGAATAAAGTGTAGAGAGTCATTAGGTGTTCCTGTGGCGCCGCCAACGGGCAATATTGCATAATCGGTCACTTTCTCGAGGTCGCTAACCGCTAACTTGTAACCGGTCGCCAAAAAACCTAATTGTTGTGCCGCATCCTTAAGGTCTTTCAGATTAGTCACAGTATAGGGTTGCTTACCGATAAGACTGTAAATATGCTCAATGTTATAATCAGGTCTCCCCTCGCTTGTAATCTGCATCAGGGCCCAAAGACACCGCGGCCCACATGCTTCGTCAGAATTAATTTGTTTAAAGGAAACGACATCTGCAGATTGTGTGTTCAGACAAGATGCAAAACACATTAAGAGTATGCAGCCAATTGAAGTTATGGCCACGTTTGATATTTGAGACTGCATCAATATCCCTTGACTCCAACAATGTAGTTAAGCCCCAGCTCCGCGTCAAATACACGAGTCCCATTCGGGAAATCAAGCTGGAAAGTGTTCGGGTCCACTTCGATACCTGGCACAAATTCAAATACATTAAATTCATATTTTACAACACCAAAATATTCAGGAAGATTTATCGTACGTGACGCCTTCTTAGGAAACCATAAACCGCCTTCTTTTGTCTCAGCAAAGTCTGTTTGCTCAACGGTCATTTCATGCGTAATTGCACCCTTGGGGTCAAATTGTTGATGTCTGAGAGGAAACATCCCCTTTTCGTGAGCAACCCAGATAATCTCTGTTTTGCATTTCTCTTTGTCACTTCTAATAAAATCGAGCTCTAAAACGTGGCACATCTCGCCAGCCACCTCTTCCAGGGTAGGACGAACGTATATTGTAAAATTGGGGTCGGTAAGTCCTCTCTTTACGGCCTTACTGAATATAGACTCCTCACTTTCTACAAAGGGCCGTTCTATGTAGGGCTCTGACAGCAAATAACGCTTCAAGACATTACCTGTTCCAATATTCCTATTGGATAAACCGGCATAAATTCTTCCTTCTTTCTCAGCAGGAATATATATCTTCTGATAAGCACCATCAAACACCATCTCCCTGATACCATCGCTTTTAGCGAAACCCTCCTCTGCCGTCGAATAGCGCGAACGAAACCTGCCTTCCTGCTCTATTTTCTCTAAATAGTTCCACATAAGCGATGTTCTAACAAAATTAGGGTCTGCTGGAGACGGCTCCGCACTTACAACCTTCTCGCAATAAGAAACTTTCATTGACTTCAACGAACCGTAATTACTCTGCCATTCTGAGAGAATGTCCTGAACAGACAGGAAAGATTTTGCTGTCTGGCCTGCACCGCTGGTTGCAAGAGTAAATGCCGCCGCTGCAATTAAACTACATTTTCTTTTCGTATTCATTATACAACTCCTCTTTCATAGAATTACAAGTTCTCATTCGTCGTAATAACAATGGGGCTTCGTATCCAAATTACAACTACGCCACCTCGTCCAGTATTTACACTGGCTACCATAAACGTAACAATAAGAAGCATAACATCCCCCGTTACAAGACCTTGTAGTGTCAACACAATTATCCGGCATCACCGGGTCAAAATAACATTTACGACCAGCTTCCTCACAATCGCACCCTCCTTCCCATGAACAGATGGGATAAGTGCATATACCGCCATTGCCCCCAACCGCACAATCGCTCCCGAGGCTAGGTGCACAAAGACATCCACCATATACGGTGCTTAACAAAATGTCTGAAAGAATATTTTTAGTAGTTTTGGCATCCGAATCTGTTAACTGCTCAATCCTTCGCCTTATACTTTCTACACGAGGGTCTCCAGTATGAGCTTTTTGCAAAAACTCGTTATAAACCCTTAGGGCCTCACCTACTTCGCCCATATTATCATAAGCTTGGCCTAAAGGATATAAAATTCTGCCCGGCCGCTCGACATCAGGAAATGTTGTCAAGAATAATTCGTAATAGACAGCGGCTTTGCTCCATTGCCCTTTCTCAAAATTCAGCTCGGCTAACTTCAGCAGGGCGTATTCGAATTTATCGCAGTCGGGATATTTATTTACAACTGTCTGGTAAGCTTGCTCTATGATAATGTCTGCTTCGGGTTCCGGAATAAGTCCTGCGTATTGTAACCTCTCGTAATAATTGCCTATCAGAAATTGGACGTCACCGACATACTTATAGTCAGGCCAGTTAATAACAATGTTCTGACAGAGCCCGATGGCTTTTTCGTATTCACCCGTATGTTCAAAGCAACAGTAAGCTACCCTGTGGCAGGCCTGTGGGGTATATGCAGCAGAAGCAGGTAACTGTGTTATGACTTTTTCCCATATTGCCACCGCTCTTCTATAATACTCTTTGGCCTCATCTTCCCTGCCTTCCGTCTCGAATCGAAAGGCCTTTGCATAATATTTCTCCCCAATCTTGTTTACTATCACATTGATGCACGATGCCAGATACGAATGGCCGGCGAAATCGGCAATCAGCTTTTCAGTGAGTATACTGGCCTGTTCATATTCATTATTGCGGATTGACGAGAGGATATCCATCTTTGGAACGAGCAGTCTGGCCCTCGCTGCGTGAGAGCTGTCGGGATACCGCTGTATTACCTGCTGATAAATCCTCTTTGCCCTTTCGTAGCCCACCGGTGTCCTTAGTTTTTCATAGCCCTTTTCCGCAATATCAAAAAGTGTCTCCGACAGAGCCGGATGGCTGGCGAAATCAGCAATTAAGTCCTCAATCGCCTCATCAACGGCGTTCGGCTCTGCTGATTTAATAAGAAGCATAACATCTGTCCTCTTAACAGCTAACTGCGCCTTCCCAGCAGCGGAACTTTCTGCATACTGCTGGATTATCTGTTGATACAGCCCCTTTGCCTTATCGTATTTCTTTGCCCTTTCATATCTTCTCGCTATATCGTAAAGAGACCCCGGCAGTTCAGAATGGCCGTTAAATTCTGCAATTAAACTGCCCGTCGCCGCAGCAGCGGCAATCTCATCTTTTAGCTCTATATGAGACAAAACAGCTATCCTCGGACCCGCCAACTGTGCTTTATCAGTTGATGAACTATCTGGATACTGTTGGATGATTTGCTGATAGATACCGGTTGCTTTTTCGTACTTCTTTGTCCGCTCATATATCCTTGCGATATCGTAGAGTGCCGCCGGCAATCCCGGTTGGCCGGAAAAATCCGCAGTCAATTTTTCAAGCGTCTGCTGGGCATCACCATCTCTTTTCGCCGACAGATATGAGACTATAAGATTTTTGTGTGCTGTCAGCGCGTAGTCACTGCCCGGATAATCCCGTGTAATTTCCTGATAGATTGCCTCTGCCTGTGCCGGATACCACTTATATGTCTCCACCTTTTCAAGCTGGCCCAGCGCATCCGCAAAACATATCCTCGTCCCCAGAAGAATTACAAGACCGAACAGAGCTAAAACCGCAAAAAGAGCTTTCTTAACCATTATTTTGACCTCCTGCTTGATTTAAGGTTAGATTTGCTGTTTGTTTTAGACCGCAAGCGTCCCTGCGAATGCAGTACGCTTCTGAATGTCCCCGTTGTCCCCGTTGTCCCCATTAAATCCTTCCCCAAAAGCTGCTTGATATTTACCACTGGGCAGACACTCTGTCAACAAAAAAAAAGAAAAAACGGAAAAAATAGTAAATTTCCCCAAATTCTCCTCATTTTTGCGAGCATCCAGCATCGACTCATTCACTTCAACATTCGTAACTCCTTGTTCGGTGTTCGATATTCAATTTCCTTATCTCCTGATACCCTGCTCCCCTGATACCCACAACCTCATACTTTGATTTCCTGATCTCCTGACCAATTTTTTCTCTGCGCTCTTGGCGACCTCCGCGGTTAAAATCCGTCTCTCTTTTTCTCATTTTTTCTCATTTTTTTGTAATTTTTCGCAAAATTTCTCCATTTTTCTCTATTTTTTGCATTTTTTCTCCATTTTTCTCCATTTTTCTCCATTTTTCTCATTTTTTACTTACCAAATTTGCCTATATTGCCCATCTTAATGCAAGTTCACAGCTAAAGATTAGGTTGTTTAAACGCCGATATTAGTGTTATTAAAGCGTTTATTGGATAGCGTTTATATTACCCTGGTGTATTCGGAATCGGCTTTCAATAATCAATAATCGTTAATAAATAATCATTTACCGGGTGTCTTCCGTTCAAACACAATCCGTTACGGATAAACTACTTACGCTGCCTTTAGGCCGGAACGTCAAGGACTTTCTCAACTACCTGACCGTTGAGGCAGGGCTGGCTGAAAATACCGTTTTGGCCTACGGCCGAGACCTTAAAAAATTCCTTGAACACTGCAAGTCTAATAATGTCAATAGCTTACAGCAAATAAAACCAGCCCACATCCACAGCTATATGCGAATCCTCACCGCCGAAAATAGAAGCGAAAGCTCGATTAAACGCTCCCTGGTTGCCATAAGGATGTTCCTGAGGTTTGCCAAGCTAATCGGCCTTATCGAAGACGATTTTACCGCAACTCTTGAAGCCCCAAAGCTTTGGCAGAGGCTGCCCACCATCTGCAGCAAGCAGCAGGTCATTAATCTCCTTAATGCCCCTTCACCAGTTGAGCCTTTTTACCTTCGCGACAGGGCGATGCTTGAGTTGCTCTATGCCACCGGGATGCGTGCAAGTGAGTTAGCAGGCCTTAAAACCGGCGATTTGAATCTTGACATCGGGTATCTCCGCTGCGTGGGTAAGGGCAATAGAGAACGCATAATCCCGCTCGGCAAGATCGCCATCGCAGCAGCAAGTCAGTACTTAGCGGAGCTGTGGCCGAAACTGGCTAAGCCGGAAAGCGGCGATTTTATGCTGCTTAGCCGAACCGGCCGGGCTATGAGCCGTATTGAAATCTGGCGGCTAATCAAGAAATATGCCCTTCGTGCCGGCCTGCCCAAAAATTTGACCGTTCATACGTTGAGGCATTGTTTTGCCACGCATCTATTGGCCGGCGGGGCCGATTTACGCAGCGTCCAGGAGATGCTCGGGCACGTTGACATTGCTACCACGCAGATTTACATACATGTTGACCAGCAGAGGTTACGGGAGATTCACAGGAAATACCACCCGAGGCCGTAGAAATGTGAATGAGTAAGCGCATTCACGGAGAACGATGGTTGACTTGAATGTAGTTTTAGGATTATTATGATAGCAGGACACTATTTTGCGATAAGTCGCAAAGTGGGAACGCGGCTGAGTGGATGCGCCCTGTTAAAAGTAAATCACTGAAAGTGATTAGTGCCGTGCGTCAAACGGGGCGGACTTCTAACAGGGTTTCTTTAAGGTTATCCAAAATGAGTGTAAGACGGTTGTCTCTGGTAGTCCAGGGTCGCTATACGGGGTATTTGGGGGTGGTTCTGCTGATACTGCTGTTGGCGGCAGGATGCCGGCAGCCAGAAGTTGATGCAGATAGGCCGGCTGTGCCGGCTGATGAGGCGATTTCGGAGACAGAGCTTGATGCACAACTGGAAATCAATCGAACGGCTTTGCTTGAAGGGCCAAGCGAACAGATACGGGTAAAGGCCGCAGCGGTGATGCTGCTAAGCGAGGAGCCGTTGGCCAGGAATATTCTGCTTGAGGCATTAAGCCGGCCCGAGAATAGCGATGCGCGGCAGGCCATCTGCGAGGCATTGAGCCAGAGCAGAGCGGTGCGGAGGGCTGTAAGGCAAAAGAGTGACTTTGTCCAGCCGTTGCTTGACATATTAGCCACAGAGGATTTTACCGGGGCCAAGTTGGCTGCGGAGGCTACGTTGATTTTCGAATATGACCAGATATCGAAGCCGCTTGAAGAGATGGCGTCAGATTCGTCACTGCCGGTCAGGGCAAGGTTGAACGCGATGTATGCATTGAGACTGCAACCGGATATGAGAGCGATATTCAGACTTATAAAGCTGCTTGACGACTCTGACCCGCAGGTGGCTGCCGAGGCGGAGAGGACGGTGCGCTCACTCGGCATACCGGTAGGCAAGGACGCCGAGACCCGCAGGCAAATCATAGATGAGCTGCAGCGCAAAGGCAAGGACACATTCCTGCGGGATTGGCTGATTCGGCAGGAGGCGCGGGTGCGGGAGATGGAGACCGAATTGGACCTGTGGCGAAACCTGTATCTGGGGGCATTGGGTAAGATATACGATGGTATTAGCGATGATGCGGCGAGGGGTAAATTTTTGGCTGTGCATCTGGTCGATTCAAAGATGCCGGTTCGATTGTGGGCGCTGGAGAAGGTTTCTCAATGGCGTGTCGGAACGAAGTCGAAATTGCCGGCTTGGCTTGGGCCGGTTCTGGTAAGTTTAGTTTCTGACCAGAGCAGGGATGTTCGGCTGAGAACGGCGAAGCTGCTGAGTTTGATGGGGGAGCTGGATTCGGCCCAGCGGCTGCTGGAGCAGTTGAAGGTAGAAAAGGACGATGAGGTCAAAACGGAGCTATTCGTTGCGCTGGGGGGGGCGTGTTACTATGCGTTTTTGCCTAATTCGGGTATCAAGATTCCACCGGAGGTAAGAAAACAAACCTTAGAACTATCAGTTGAGTATCTTTCTGAGCAGGACCCAAAGAAGGCACAGAAGGGCGCCGAGGTTATGAAGAAACTGCTTGAGCAGGATGGATTGGCAGCAGGTGAGGTTGACAGGTATCTTGGCCTGCTTGTGGAGAGGTATAATCAGCCGCAGGGCAAGGCCGGTGGTACTCTTCGCGGAGAATTGCTCAGGGCAATGGCTGGTTTGTGTGCACAGAGCGTTTACAGGGCTGAATCGATTAGGCGGTTTGCACCTTTGTTTGAAGAGGCAGTGAATGACGAGACAGATTTGGTTCGGGAAGCGGCGGTGGACGGGCTAATCCATATTGATAAAACAGCGGCTCTAAAGAGATTTAGGAAGGTTTTGGTCAACGATAGCAGCGTAATAATAAGGAAGAAGCTGATAGAACTTGCCGGTGAGGTTGGCGGTCAGGAGGATTTGGCCTGGCTGGTGGAAAAGATAGGAGCTACAGCCAACAGCGAGCCGGCGTGGCAGGCGATGCGCAGGATATTCAATCGTCCCGGCTGTGATGCCGCCGTGTTGAGCGACTGGATTGCCAGATTCGACTCGCAAAGCATTAGAGCGAGGTTGACTGATGAGCAGTTAATCTCTTTTCTTGAGATAGCGGAGCGAAAGGCCGTCAGCGAAAATAATCCGGAGATGCTTAAGGATATCAGGGAGAGGTTGGCGGGGCTTTATAGGGAGAACGGCGAATTTGAACGAGCAGCGGAGTATTTGGGGATGCTGCGTGAGGTTGCTGGAACAGAGCAGGAGAGAGAACGGTTTTTGGGTTGTCTTCTGGATGTGTACTTGAGGTGGCTCAATGTGGAGGCGGCGGTGCGGTTGGTGAGTAATCGTTTGCTGGCGAAGGACTTAGAACCGAACGATGTTATTGTGCGCTCAATCGACAATTATCTTACCGACTTGGACGACAGAGCTGACCCTAATGCTTTATTAAAGGCGCTTTCTGAAATAAAGACTGCCGGTGAGGCCAGGCCGATATGGGATGAGCAGTTGAGACGCTGGAAGGCTGACCTCGCCGGACGAGCCGGAGAGTCTGGTAAACCGGAGTAATGGGGCATTTGGTATGCAGGTAAAAGGGGTGTTGTATGCTGAAAGGGTGTAGTTTCGGTATGATTTTTGTAAAAAATAGAGAAAAAAACTGAAAATTTTTGATTTTTTTCACTTTTTTCGTTTTTTTTGTGTTTGCACTTTTGGTGTTGGGATTATAAACTACGTAGTTTACGTTAAAAAGAAAGGCAGAGAGTTTTAATCTTTTTGCGCTTATTTTGTAGGTTTATTAAGCGAGGAGAGGAGAGTATAGTTCGTTTTTGCGGCCTGGAAATCAGGTGAGTGTTTTGGTTCGCCGCTGGATAGCGAAAGGGGGGGAGTTGTATTGCTGCTGTAGCTCAGTGGTAGAGCGCGTCCTTGGTAAGGACGAGGTCATGG
>CAYONQ010000064.1:0-16793 GCA_964405375.1 uncultured Pirellulales bacterium | reverse complement strand
CCATATTCTGCATTGCACTGGTCATCATAGAGAAAAACGAGGGGCAATAGGTAATGGTGTCATCCAAGTCTATTCCAATTTTCAGTATGCTTGACTTATCTTTCATAGAATTTCCTTATCCCAAAAAGTCAATATGTTGTTCTCAACATCACCGCACCAAAGCCGAACAGGAAAAAGAGCAGTGTGGTAACTAACAACCAAGTGGAGTCACATTTGAGATATTGCAAGTGGTTGATTAGCGTTCAAACTTTTTTTCTCGCTCATTTTTTAACCAATCTTTTTTCTTTTGAAGAATTCGCTTGTATTCCGATTCTGGTATTATCTGTTTACGTTCGTATAGTTTGACCTCGTTTCCACTCTTGATTACTAAAAAATGGTGCTTTTGGAAAGGGTTAAGTGGTGCAAGAAGGTCACCTTGTAGGGAGTCGTTATAAGACAGAAAGGGGTCATGTTGGAGAACCAAATCACCTATCGCTTTCCAATTGCCAACCTCGTCTCGATATTCAAGCCAAGACTTGACCCCATAAGCAAAAGAAAACAAGGCCAAACCAAGCACGATATAGCTTGACCAGTGCAACCACCAGTTCGATGAGGCATAAAACAACCACCCAATTCCATACAGTGAGACTCCCACAAAGAGGAAATTTAAGTACCTTGCGAACGATTTGGTCCATCCTGTGATGCTCGATTTGCCAAAAGCATAGCCGAATATAATCACTATAGCTACCTTGAATAAAGAGCGAAAAAGGAGCCCTGTACTTATGGGCTTGCCTTCATCAATACTATAATGAGGAAAAGCACTATAAGGTACAAATGAAAAAAATCAAAAAGACGACGAGCATGACCAAGAACAAAATTATTATTAAAGATACGCCGCCGTCATACCACCCTTTTTTTATTACCAACGTATTAGGTTCCGCCAAAGAAGTCAAAGATAGCCAACCATGGTCTACTTTTTGCCAAATATCTGCATTACCTCTTATGCTTACTTCTTCAAATTCGCCATCTGTGTTTTCGACATGACACATTTTATTGCCCTCCCAAAAACTGTTAATAATAACCGCCCATAAAAAAAGGCACCGCCACATCGTGCTAACTCAAGGCCCGCAAGAGCCTAACGAAAGACACGCAAGTTCGCATTTAATTGTCAAAAACGCAAACATCTAAACTCTTGTCCCATAACAACATAAAAAGACCGTTAAAACAAGCAAAATCTGCCTGTTTCTTGAGTTTTCCGGGTCTAACTGAATATCTATTGATGTTTGAAAAACTAAAGAAACAAACAATACTTTGTACAGCAACACAAGTAAGAAGCTGTAATACCACGGAAGAGGCTGGATTCCCGCTTTCGCGGGAATGACACTTTCCAGTCATTGTTTCTTTCGTGGGAATAACACTTTTTAATAGATCCCTCGACTCGCTTTGCTCGCTCGGGATGACTACCATCAGATTGCCACGTTCGCCTTGGCCTGCTTTCAAACAAATTGCTTTAGCAGCTCAATCAACTGCGGGACATTTTCTCTGACTGTTTTGAAGATTCGCTCCTGCTTGATTTCGCCGTATTCATGAATCAGAACATTGCGCTGGCCGATAATCTGTCGCCATGGGATTTCAGGATGAGCATTGCGGAAAGGGGTGGATACCTTGCTTGCTGCTTCACCGATAATTTCCAAAGACCGTTCGACAGCAAGCTGTGTCCTTCGGTCATTTGAGTATTGGGTAAAATCCTGGTTAGAGCTCAGTTGTTCTACTGTTCGGGCAGCATCAAGCATATCCCATAAATAACCGGCATCTCTCTGTTCAGGCTGCATATATTACCTCATTGGCGGCGAGTATTGCCTGTCTGCGAAAGGGATTTCTCAATGAATCTTTTTCGACTAAATCAACCTTTCGTCCAAAAATAGTCTTAAGCTCATCAATCATATCCACAAAATCGAACAGTCCCCATCCGGTATCGTCCTTAAAACTAACCAAAACATCAACATCGCTGTCGGGATGAAATTCGTCTGACAAAACAGACCCAAATAGTGCCATCTCTGAAATCTTCCATTTGAGGCAAAAATCCCCTATTTTTTTATGCGGTAATGTAATTCTAATTTGCCTCATATACTACCTCTACGAGATATTGTACTCATAATAACGGTGAAAATCGAGATTTTTTTGCATTCATTTTCAAAGAAACATTCATCGGCGAGCCGACAGTTACTTTCATAAAGTAAACCGCCTTAACGGAAAAGCTCTATACTAACAAATTTTATTTCCTTTTCACAACTTCACCCCGTAAGAGACCCTTGGTCTTACGGGGTTCATCTGTGAAATTCGGGTTGAATAATTGTAAGCAAAATGGAGATTTTGAGCAATCGATAATTGATTATCTGTCATCAAGCCACTAAACTATCCATTATCAATCCACAGGATGCCTGACGGCATTAGTAAATGGTAAGAGATGGATTTGTGTGTTATGGCTAAAAAAGGCAGGTTTATCTACGATTGGCCCAGACCAATGGTTACTGTCGATGCCATTGTCTTTGCCTTTCTCCCGCCGTCCCGACTCGCGTCGGGAGACGCGGGGGCAGGCGAAAACAGGACGAAACTGCTGTTAATCAATCGCAAAAACGAGCCGTTCAAAGGGAAATGGGCGCTGCCCGGCGGATTTGTGGGGATTGAGGAGGAGCTTGAAGAGGCCGTGGTGAGAGAACTAGCTGAGGAGACAGGATTGACGGGGGTTCGGCTGGAACAGATGCATACATTCGGTAAGGTGGGCCGCGACCCGAGGGGCAGGCAGATTACAGTGGCGTTTATGGGCATTGCAGACAGGGGACAGGGCAAGATAAAGGCCGGCGACGATGCGGCAAAGGTGCGATGGTTCGATATAGAAAAACTGCCGAAGGATATGGCGTTCGACCATAGCGAAGTGGTGAAGTTTGCTATCGAAAAGTTAAAAACGATGAATTAGAACCTATAATGCTCTGTTGAAAACATGTAAAAATTGTCATTCTGAACGAAGCGCAGCGAAGCGAAGAATCTCTCTATAGCTCGAAAACAACGAGATTCTTCGCTGCGCTCAGAATGACAGCGAAGCATTCCAACAGAGCATTAGAGGCTCTTAGGACTTTTGCCTTTTCATTTTCGATTGCGTATTTTACCAGAGAGGTCACTCGTCACGGCGGAGCGTGCCGCAGCCGGACTGAGAACGCGGAGAGAAAATCTCTGAACTTCAGGGGGTCTCAGGCAAAATATTATTATATATTTGCTTGCTTGCATTTTTTTTTTTTGGTTTAATGGTATGTTTGGCGAGGGGTATTGCCGTATTTCTCGAGGGCATACTCCCATATAAAAGACGGTGGAATTTGTATTATAGGCCCAATGCAGGGGCCTAACTCAAACTGACCGATGGCCAGTTTGAAAATGTAAAAATCAATCCGCCTTCGTCCAAGAAGACTACGGCGGACAAGAGTGCAAAATGCAAAATTGCGGAACCCCGACAGGGTCGGGATGGCTGTTTTATGATATTTTATGAGAAATAATGTCTTGTCAAAAATCGACTTACATTTAACCCACCCCTCGGAGGGGCGGGTTTAACATTTGCTACAAATCGGTCAGTTTGAGGGCCTAAGGAAAGGAACAAGTGAATACAGGCACGGTAAAATGGTTCAGTGAACGGAAGGGCTACGGTTTTATCGTTCCCGACGATGGCAGCGACGATTTATTTGTCCATCACTCGGAAATCTTGCCGGAAGGCGAAGCACTTCTCAGTGAAGGGCAGAAGGTCGAATACGAGATTGGGAAAGGCGAAAAGGACCGTCCTTGTGCGGTCAAAGTACGGCCCTGCTGAAGCTGAACATTATGTCGTGAAAACCACGAACCCCGTTTTTCGAGCATATCAAGGTGATATGGAAGCTGGGACATACATTACAGGAGGTCGGGGCCGTCGGTTTGTCGATAGACAAGAGGACGTGCACGCCGGGGCCTGGAAGCCGTCAAGTATTGATAACATTGATTTGTTGACTATCAGCCAGAATGAGCGTACAAAGGGAGCACCTTCGTGGTTTTTTAGTGGATAGACGGGAGGATATTATCTTTCATTACAGCCACAGTAAATGCAAATGGTTTGGATTTTGCAGAGTCCGGGGATGTCAGGTGGGATAATATATGTAACTGAAGATGTGTCATAATATATGAATTCAGAGAAGATGCCAAGACTGCGAATAGGTGATTTGGAACCTGACTTACCAATTGTTCAGGGAGGGATGGGTGTAGGTATTTCTTTATCAAGTTTAGCCTCGGCTGTTGCAAATGAAGGGGGTATTGGCGTAATTGCTACTGCTGGAATTGGTCAGTTTGAACCTGATTGGGATACAAATTCCAAAGAAGCAGACAAAAGAGCCCTGCAGAAAGAAATAAGAAAGACAAAAGCTAAGACAGGCGGCATTATCGGCGTAAATGTAATGGTAGCCCTTTCAGATTTTGATGAGCTTGTGCAATGTAGTGTGGATGAAGGAGCAGATATGCTTTTTCTTGGTGCAGGCCTTCCAATAAGGCTTCCTGAGACATTGCCGGTGGATAGATTGGGAGAGCTGGCCACCAAGTTTGTCCCTATAGTATCTTCCGGGAGAGCAGCTAAGATTATATTTAAGGCCTGGGCAAAACGATACTCTCATGTACCCGATGCTGTGGTCGTAGAGGGTCCATTAGCTGGAGGGCACCTCGGTTTCAAAAAAGAGCATATCAATAGTCCTGACTATGCGTTGGAAAAGATTCTGCCGGAAGTGATATCTGCTATAAAGCCCTACGAAGAGCAATTCAATGGAAGCATTCCGGTAATAGCCGCTGGAGGGATATACACAGGTGCGGATATTCATAGATTTATGCAGTTAGGAGCCCAGGGTGTGCAGATGGGGACCAGGTTTGTCGCAACTTATGAGTGTGATGCGTCCGTAGAATTTAAGGAGGCGTATTTAAAATGCAAAAAAGAAGATATCGTCATAATTGACAGCCCCGTCGGGTTGCCGGGAAGAGCCATACGGGGTGAGTTTCTTGAGCGGGTTTCGTCGGGAGTTAAAGAAACTTTCAAATGCCCCTGGAAGTGTCTGAAAAGTTGTGATTTTAAAAACGTGCCATATTGCATTGGTCTTGCGTTGACGAATGCAAAAAAAGGTGATCTTGAAAACGGATTTGCTTTTGCGGGAGCTAATACCTATCGGGTAGATAAAATCATCTCCGTTAAAGAGCTTATTGAGACGTTAGTTAAAGAATATGAGAAGCAGAGTATCCACACAAGGGCGCAGAGGACGTAGGTAACGCTTTTCAAAGTTTTACTCTATTCGTTTCGTGTTTTGTATTTCGACCATTCGGGATATTTTTGAATTTTACACTATAGTTTTGTGCTTTTTTTAAGCTGTTTGTTGAACATACGCAGCTGCACATCAATAGCACTTAAGGCCCAATCGATATAATGCAATTCGTGAGCAGAACGATGATGTCCCTCATTCATCAGGCCCTCCTGGACGGTATTTAAAAATCTGCTTATTATTTGGGGGCTGATTTGAGTGGGCTCGGCAGCCCATCTCTTCAATTCCTCGTATTCCCGCTGCAATTTTCTACTGGAGCCTAGCTGCTCGGCGGTCAGGTAATCAGCGGGGTTATAAGCCATCTGCAGACCCTTAAGACACATAATCAACGGCTCATAATTGGCTCTTGTTTCGAGGCGAATAAATTTATACTGCTGAACACAGGTGGTTGCCTGGACGGGCGGTCTGTCGCCAACTTCGTCCTCGCCCAGATACCATTTACGTTTACTGGTTCTGGCAAAGACAAGCTCTTCACCAGATTTGTATGGGGAACGGCCTTTTTTGCCCCGGCAAGCGATGTCCTGGGGACTCCTCACGGATGGCGGGGGAATCTGTCGCGTTATCTCGTCATAAGCCATTCTTGAAACCCACAGCCGGCCGGTTTTTTTCTGTTCCGGGCCACCGCCGAGCACAAGCAGGCACTTAACAAAGCCAAAGGGCAGGATTTTCTGGCGGCCGATTTGCCTTTTTCGAAGCTGAAAAGACAAATGCAAGCTGTGCGGACGGACGTTATAAAAAGTAACAATCTCGTGTATCAACTGATTGAGAAGCCAGGGGTCTGCGGTCACCGGGCGAGACAGCTCTCCTGTGATGTTCAGCCGGCCCGGCGCCAGCTCGAGGAAACCGAGCCGGCGGCGGTAATCAGTCGAGCCAGCGTGGTCATCGATGTACCCGCCGAGCTTCCAGGACAAGATATCAAGATGAAAATCATGAAAATATCTAAAACCGTCATAAACGGGGTCGGTCCTCTTCTGGGCACTTCTGCGAGGTTCGAGAGTCGCAGAGCCCAGGTTACTCAATTCAATCTCAGCGCCAAGCGGCACAAGACCAGGGTGAAAGTTCGAACGAATATGATTTAGATACGACTGGGCAACACGCAAGTCAAAAATACTTCTTGCTGCGCGCGCGGCATACTTGACATAGTCAATGAGGTCGTATTTATCACAGGGCATCGTTCGCAGACAATCTTTAATAATCAAATCAACACTGTTGCTGTTGGCATTTATCATCTGCAAAGCGGCAAGAAGACTAATCGACCGCTTGAAATATCTTTCCGAAGTGCGCATATGCTCAAGCTCGAAGCGATATCGAGATTGGATTTTCTCTTCGAGCTGATTAAACAGGACCTGTTTTATAACCAAAGCCAGATAGTTCTGGACAAACGGGGCGGCCTGCGGGTCGCTGTACAAATGGGCTATGCTGGGTCTCGGCCTGTCGAGCTCATGGGCAAGATAATAATCGCTGACGGCATCGGTACCGTAATGGCTTATGACGAGGTCACGCTCGGTGGTCGCAAGCAATTCTCTGTCGGCGTATCGCTCCAGTTCGGCATCGACGGTTTGTTCACCGGGTCGAGTGTGCCTCCTGATAAATTTTTCAATGCGCTTTCGCAGCCAGAGTTCGTGTATCAGATTAACGTGGAACCTGTCACCGAAGTGTTTTCTCATTAACTCGTGGCTTACCAGATAGGCATGGGCCTTAACAGGGCCGTTTGCGGTGTTGACCTGAACGGTTTCCCTTTTGTAGCGTTTTCCCTCGTACCTATCGATTTCAGCCATAGCTCGGAGAGGGATATTGTAGATTACAAGGCCATCAATCCTTGAAGAGGGATTTGCAACGGCGTAGAAATAGACATTATCGGGGCTGACCTTTCGGTAGGATGGCAGCAAGGCAGAGTCCGCCAAAAGGGTCTGGTCGTCAACTTTAGAGCGTTTACGGGTAAACCCGAAGCCGCTGACGGATTTGAAGATGGCCGGTTCACGCAGCGAGCCATAGATAAACAAATTGACCCTTGCTTCTTTCATATTTCCGCCTTGTAACCCCATCTGTCCAGTTTAGGGGACGGATGAGGAAAGTCACGTACGACGAATTCGGCTGCGCAATTTAAATAATTCTTTGAATGCCCGGAGGATTACCATTAAGTTTGCACCGGTCTGCGTTCCGGCCGCACGCGGATAATGGTGGACGGCCCTTTGAGTAATAGTATAACCCTTGCGGGCGGCCCGAGCCAGGATTTCAGCATCAATCAGGGCACCGGCACTGGACAACTCAATGTTATCAAAAATCTCTCTTTTATATAATTTGAAAGCACAATCGATGTCGCGGACTCTCAGACCAAACAGCAGACAAACCAGTTTTGTCCAACAGAAGCCGTTGACTTTGCGGAGCAGATTATCCTGACGGTTCAGCCGGTAGCAACTGACAATATCGAACTGGCGCATCAACGGTAATAACGGCGGCATTTCGCCGATATCGAACTGACCGTCACCATCGGTATAAAAAACGAGCTTTTTGGTAGCTGCCTTAAAGCCGGATTGCAAAGCGACTCCATAACCAAGATTGGTGGAATGATGCACCGCCAATACGTTGCTGTTTCGGCCGGCGATTTCGTCAGCAATCCGGCCGGTGGCATCAGAGCTGCCGTCGTCAACGATAATTACCTCAAAATCAGCATTGAGTTTCTCCAGGACGGTAAGCGCGGCTTCCACAATACGAGCGACATTATCCTGCTCGTTATAACAGGGGAAAAAAACGCTGATCTCGTATCTCGCATCTCGCATCTCGTATCTCGCATCTCGTATCTCGATTCACAATTCACGAGATACGATTCACGAACTTTACCACCTTTTTGTCCTGTTAAGTTCTATTATCACATTACTGCACTGTTTTCTTTCAGCGGCGTAAAACTCCGCCAGCTTTGTGTCTCTCTGCATCTTGGCGACCTGCTGTAAATGGCTGGCGACTATTGACGCGGCTAAAACTCTTTGGTAATAGCCATCCTGTCTGGCCCAAAGTTCCCTATTTTTTACGAAGTCATCGAAATATTTTTTGCAAAAATTGTTGATTTGAGGCACCAACTCACCGAACCTCCTGGCGGATACTATCTCCAGCATCGGCGTCTGTGACGGGTTTAGCTCAAAGGCCTTGATGGCAAATTTAAGTCCCTGCTGACGCGCAGCAGCCCCCTGGCCAAACAGAAATGTATTATGGGCATTAATAAGGTTCCTGGAGAAGTCGTTTGGATAGAGAACTTCTCCTCTAATGCACTTGTCGAAAAGTTTCTCGCCACGAGGGTCCTTTACATTAACAAATAATTTTTGCTTATTATTAAAGAATACAAGATACCAATCGGGATTACGTTCGATAGCCCTTACGAAATCCACAGTTTTATTACTTAAGGGCATTAAAACCACCCAGACATTATGATTTTCTAATTCCTTGCCTGTCCACCGGCCAATTTCTGCATACTCATCATCGGTCAGGCCGCGTCCTCTTACCCTGGCATTTTGCTTTAGCCGGCCCGCAACCTGACCTCCAAACATAATATTCGACCAAACCATATATGCCCTGGGCTCATACGCTGCCTGTGCTCTGCCATCCATAAACAACCGCAGGGGCGTTCGGCCGGTGTTCGGGTCGGGCCGCTGACCATAGGCGATGAAACCGCCTTCGGTCCAGTAATTAAACATCTTCCCTTCCAACTTATTGTCTTTTATAAATCTGCAGGCGTAAAACGGTTTGACATGGGAGGCAGTCATTCGCATAAAGATGGAATTAAACTCCGTATCTGTATGGCAGAAATCGAGATAGACGCGCTTAAATTTAAGCCCCCACCACGTACCGAAAAACGCAACTGCGGCGGCACCGGCAAGGATAAAAAACAATTGCAACCTGTGCGGCATCGGGCTGACGGAGAGAGAATTTTGTCTGTGGAAGTTGCGTGCTGCCGAAATCACCCGGACTATCTGGTCGATGAACATCGCTAAAAGCGGGCAGGCAGCAATAGCGGCTACCGGTATAAACCTGCGGGAACGAATGGCCATATAAATAGTCAAGGCGGCAATAACCATCAAAGCCATATCAACCTTAGGCCATTGATACTCGTCAGAGTCCTTTGGTTTTCGCTTAGAGTAACGGCGGCCTACCGAGCGAGAAGTTACCATCAGGACAACAGCCCAAACAGGTAAGGCCACCCAGCCGATAATATACATTATTAAAAAAGGTATTTCATCACCGACGGGATTACTCCACTCGAAGGCAGGGTGCCATTCGTGGACCTGCCGCCACATCTCGGCGTGTTTGCTGACGCTTATGACGAAGGTATGAGTCAGGTTCGTTAAATGAAAGGGGTTGAATATAACCACTGCCAGAAAGGTAATAAAACCGGCAGCAAGCGTGTGGTATATACCTTTCAGGCCGATTGAGACGAACCTTTTTTTAGAGATGCTTGTTAGAAGGTTCAGTGCCACAAACGGCACGAGCATCATGAATAAATATACATACCCTCCGTGGACATTGCACCAGAAAACGGCAAGCGGCACAATAAGCCAGATATACAACATATTTCTATAGGTGGCGAGGACAAGTATAAGCAAGAAGACAGCTACCAGCAAATTCGAAAAGCCCGCCGGCCGGATGTCGAAAAAGGTCCGTCCCACAAACATTGCGAAGCAGGCAAAAACCGCCGACAGAGCCGGATTAACCCCTAACAATCGAGCGGTGTAATAGACACAAATCACGGTCAATATGTAAATTGTAAACTTCCAGTAAACGAGTGTATTAAACGAAAAGGTCTCGGCATCTGCAAAGGGCGAGTTATGTGTCAGCCAGTAAAAGATAACGTGTGTCAGCCAGTTCTGGTTGACCCAGCCGGTAGGATGCCAGTATTTAACCGTCTCGATGCCGACCTTGTCCGTAATCCATTGTGCCCACCCTGGCCAGGTTCTGATTTCTTCTTCCGTTGGTCCCGGCCTATGTGAGTTTGCGCTGAACGGCTCGACCGTATCCACGCCGTGATTGAGAAAATGTCGGCCGCAGGCCATTGCCACCCAGGTATCACCGGCAGCGACCATATGTGTGCTGGCGTGAATGGCAAAGATGAGCATAGCCAGCCAGCCGAGAATCATTGGCCAGCCGGATAAAGCAGCACGATTTTTGGCTTTTACCCCGTTAGAAATCTTCGGCTCTCCTGCCATGTTCTTAGCTCCTTTGGAATTTCTAACGGGGTTTACCGGTTCAACCATTCCTCTATTCTATCCAAGCCCTTGGTAATTTGTTCGAGCGAGCAGGCAAAACTCAACCGGACGTTATTATCACAGCCAAAGGGCAGTCCCGGCACAAGGGCGACATTGGCCTGTTCTAAAAGCGCCTTCGCAAAGTCCGTACTGCCGTTGATTTTTGCTCCGTTAATAGTTCGGCCATAATGGCTCGAAACATCAGGAAAACAGTAAAAAGCACCGGTGGGTTCGGCGCAAACCACGCCTTCAATGCCGTTTAATCGCTGGGCCATATATTTTGCACGGCGTTCAAATTCCGTCCGCATTTTCTCCACGACACCGCCGTCGTTTTTCAAGGCGGCAATTGCTGCGTCCTGAGCAAATGTAACGGGATTTTGAGTCATATGAGATTGCAGCCGGGCCATTGCCTTTATAACTTCCAGCGGCCCGGCGGTATAACCCAGGCGCCAGCCGGTCATCGCAAAGGCCTTGCTGAAACCATTAACGGTCAGGGTCCTGCTGTAGGCGTCATCGCTTAATGAGGCGAAGCTGACGAATTTAGTCTCGCCGTAGATTAGCTTTTCGTAGATTTCATCCGAAAGCACGTAAACCTGGGTACCTTCAATGACCTTTGCAAGGTCGGCCAATTCCTCGGGCGTATAAGTAAAACCACCGGGGTTGTTGGGGGAATTAATCAGCAACATAGCGCTTTTTTCGGTGATGGCTTCTTTTAGCTGCTGCGGCGTAATCTTGTAGCCGTTAGCCCTGTTGGTTTGAACGATTTTCGGGGTGGCGCCGGCAAGCTTTATCGCCTCCGGATATGTTACCCAGTACGGGGTGGGCAGGATGACCTCGTCGCCGGGGTCGAGCACCGCCTGCATTGCCTCGTAAACGGAGTGCTTGGCGCCGATGTTGGCAATAATCTGGTCAGGGGTGTATTTGAGACCGTTTTCCTTCTGCAGCTTGTCGGCTATGGCAGTTCTCAGCTCAATTATACCCGGCGTAGCGGTATATTTTGTCCGGCCAGCCTTTAGCGCCTTTATGGCGGCATCCTTGATATAGTCGGGCGTATCGAAATCCGGCTCGCCGGCACCGAAACTGACTACATCCACACCCTGGGCTTTCAATTCCTTGGCGCGGGAGGTAACGGCTATAGTTGCCGAAGGCGGTACCGCCCTGGCACGTTCGCTGACTTTCATCTTCTTTGTCCCTTTCAAAAAATCAGAAGTCAGAAGCCAGAAACCAGAAATCTGTCCTCTGTCTTCGCCAACAATGATATTAAAAACAAAACAGGACAGGGGGTCAAGAAAAATGGCGAATTCAGAATTGAAGCAGTCAGGATTAGTTATAAAACCAAAGCAAGGAAAGCAGCAGGTTTTCTTGCAATATTAATCTCTTGAGTGTAAAGTAGAAAGAACAATAGCTGGGCAAAACGGTATTTCTGCCGTCTGCTGCCGTGTCTTGCCCTGCTGCCTCGTCTTGCGACGAGAGTCACAGCGGCAAGCGGTGCGCCCGTAGCTCAGTAGGATGGAGCATCGGTTTCCTAAACCGAAGGTCGCAGGTTCGAGTCCTGTCGCCCCGATTTTTTGCCAAAGGCAAAAAATAGAACAGTAGAGAGTTGATAATAGTAAGTAGAGCAGATTGTCTTTTGACAGCGCAAAAAACCCTTTACTGCGGCCTACTATCTACTTTCTACTCTCAATAAAATAAGATGGCTTTTATCTTCGAAAATCTAAAAGTTTATCAATAAGCTAAAGAGGCATTTGTCTCCCTCAGTTATACCCGAACTATAAATGCCAATTTTAGGCATCCTATCCTACGTATCTACTTCTTACCTCTGTAATGAAGTTGAGCATATGCTCGGCCTGGTCTTGAACTTGTGCATCGGAATTCGTCACCCTCGCATTCCATTTGCGATACTCTTTGTTTAAACACCGGCAGGCCTCATCTTTGCCCATATCCGAAGCGACACCGAGGATAAATTCTGCATCTTTAACTTCGTGCATCTCGGCCGGGAGAATTTTTTCCATCATAGAGCGGAACCTGTTCATATCAACTTCGAGCCAGCCCGCCAGCTTTTTCAAAAGAGCCAGTTCTTCCGTAGCGGCGACGCCGTTAGCTTGCGATACACGTAAGCAAAACTCCAAGATATCGTAGCGGTCCGCTGCGGGTGCGATTTCGACAATTTCTTTGCAAATTTTATAGATGTCAATCTGATTACCATCGCGAAAGAAAATAACGGTTTTATTCAATGCCTTCTCGAGTTTGCGCATAGTTTTATTAGACGTTTGAGAAACATTAATGTTGTTTCTTACCCAATCCTTTATGAGCTCAACCTCACAATTATATAATTTTTTATCTGCGGCACTGACGGCAAATGCCAATGCCGCAGCCAAGATTTTGGCACGCCGGTTATTTTCTTGTAAATCCATATGACCAAAGGCGGTATTTTCGTAAGTAAAAATACAACTGCTGCAGGCAAGCTCTTCATCGCTTTCACGAGACAGTATCGATATGTTGAACCGTAGATTTCTTTTCCCCTTTCGAGGGAACAGGAGCCGGTCAGGGTTTATTTTGGCAACGGCAATCCACTCCGGCAGGGTGCTGTCTGCGTTGGGAAGCCTACCAAGGTCAGCGTTGTAGAGAAAAACAGGCGAATCCTTAATGTGCAACTGCCCGACACGGCTGTGGACGGGCTCGGCTTTGTCGATTCCGTCCGTCACGTCTGTTATCGAAATCCGCACAACCGCAAAGCACGCATCACCGGGAGCATGAATCGAACCACAAATTTCCACAGTAAGAACATCAAAAGCGGCTTCACTTTTTTCTTGTCTTGTCAACCGAACGCGGCAGTTAAGGACACTTAGATTAAGCTGTTCGGAAGGGGCGGTATGTTTGTCAGGACCGGTTCTGCGCAAAGTCGGAAATTTGGAGGCCATCAGTAAATATGATAAGATATTTGTTATAGCAGCCGGAATCATAATGCATACCCACTGATATCACTATTCGACTCTCAGTTCTTCCAATTGCTCCACTTTTTGCTTTGTGTCGGATTTTAGCATTTGGCCATCCTGGTCTAAGCAAAAATCAAGCTCAAGGACTCTGCCAGACTGAAGGTCGTGAAATTTGCAGTGCATTCTTTGGTTAACGTCATAGCGATAAGTAACTTTAATGGGGCATTTTGCCGGCCTATCTGGAGGAAGCTCGAATTTATGTGTTGCAATCTTGTTTACATATTCGACGGCGGAATCTTCTCCCTGGGTTATGGTTACCTCAAGTGCCTTTTGTCCTTCGGACATAGTATAGAACATCTGGGTGCTCTCACAGGGCAGCGGCGTATTTTTCTTCAGGATAATATGATTCTCAATTATGCGTCGGCCGGTTTCTTTATCAATAGGAGCACAAATAGTACCATAGCTGTGATTACAAACGTCGGTAAGGTTAATATCTTTGAGTCCGGCAGAAACTCCTGCTGGTACAATTTGGGGGTTTTCCCTGAGCGTTGTCAGTCCGGCATATAAGGCGGCACCAAGCGCAACACATTCGTCCACATTAACCGTCATTTCAGGCGGGAACGCAAACATCTTCTTCAAATGTTCCTGTACTAACGGGATTCGAGTGCTGCCGCCCACCAACAGCACCTTATCGATTCCGGAAGGTTTAATACCTGCCTCGTCGAGGGCTACTTCAACCAGAATATCTGTACGAGCTATCAGCGAAGAAATTGCCTGTTCGAATATCTCACGTGTTATCTCCACTTTCATACTTCCCGCTGGGCCGTAGAGCATCTTTTTCGCAGTCGGGCGTCTGGATAGTGTCTTCTTAATATCTTCCGCCTCATCTTCATACTTTGCCCGGTCTTCACCCGAATTAATCAGCTCGGCATCAAACTTTTCCTTATAGCTTTGTTGCAGCATTGCCACTATTTCCTTGTCAAAGTCGATTCCGCCGAGCGCATGGTCGCCCTGCGAACAAACAATTTCCATCTGGTGTCCCTTAACGTCCACTATTGTTACGTCGAAAGTTCCTCCGCCGAGGTCGTATATCAGGACTCTACCGGAAACATTACGTGTGGTAGCATAATACAATGCAGCGGCCACAGGTTCGTTGACAATTGCAATCACGTTCAACCCGGCCATAGCGCCCGCGTCCATCGTGGCTTTTCTGCGAATCTCCTCAAAATGAGCAGGAACAGAAATAACAGCATCGCGGATTTCACCGTCCTCGGCCGAGCACTCCTGTCTAAGCTTCTTAAGTATCAGAGCGGATAATTCCACCGGCGTCCAGTCTCTGCCGTCGATGTTCTTGCGATATTTCGCATCTCCTATATGTCTCTTTATCCAGCGAACGGACCTCTCAGCATTTAGATACCGTGAATTAACCGCTTCTACACCTACCCGGATTACATCGGGGTTTTCTTCATCGAAGAAAATTACAGACGGCGTAAGTCTTTCGCCATCAGCGTTCGGGACTATCTCCGGCCTGCCGATAGCGTTGAGGATTGCTAACGCCGAAAAGGTTGTTCCGAGGTCTATACCCACTATGTTAGCCATTTTATACGTCCTTTATTTCATATTCAGCGGACCTAACCAAAGAGCTTCACCTGAGCTGTTCGAACTATCTTGACATTCTCATCGTCAATAACGTATTGATAACCCGGCTTAATAACCTTTGCGATTTTGCCTGTCAGGGTTGGGTCATCAGAGTATTCCCTGTCCTTAACGGTTTCTGTGTCTTTTTCCCTGCCGCGATAGTCACTGTTGATTTCCGGCTCAAATTGCTCTACGCCGCTGGATTCAAGGGTGAAAACCAACTCATCTCTCACCTGCTGGAGGTCTGTCGTTTCGCTGTTTTGCTCGGACAATTGGTTGATACGGTCTTCAAGGTTGTCAATGCAGCGAATAATTCGCAGGCAGAAGTTTTTGACTATATTCCAGTCATACCCATCCTGAAGTTTTTCCACCCTTCCCTGTTGCTGTGAGGCATATTCGCGAATAGCTGCCACTTGTTGGGTCAGTTCTAAAAGGGTGTTATTGAGTGGCTCTGAATGCTCAATCGCAGTTTGTTTAACAGCTTGAGCCATCTGTTTGAATTCCGCCACCTGTTTTTCCAGATTCTCAGTGTAGCCCCTGAGTGAGCCCTCAAGGTTTCGAGAGCTTTCATAAGAGTCTGAGAAGGCGGCTTTTTGAACGCTACGGTCTGGGTATCTGGGCTGTATTTTATTTACGTTCACATCTTCTGGTGTGGTTTTTAAAGGTTTTTCAAACTTAACGGATTTCTCATCGGAAAGCAAAACGGCAACTTTGTCAGCATCTGTAGTTGATTGATTAAGCCGAGGTTTGCTACTCACCAAAGGCCCCGTCTGCGTCGGAACCTTACTGTAGCGATTTGCATAATTTCCATCGAAACTCTGCCAGCCCGAATTTTTAAGGACTTCCGAATGTTTTTCAAGTTGACTTTGCTGTGTGTCTCGTTGCTGTTTTTGCTCCGAAACTTTTTCATCTTCTTTTGTGCAGGTTCCGGTCTGCCGTTTGTCTTTTACCCTTCTTAGATGTCTGAGAACATTAGCAAAGAAACTTGTCAAATTAGACAAACCCTTAATAGTTAACCGAGCCGTCCAGAGTAGCAAGCACCAGGTTAAAATTGCCCCTCCCATAGACGCCCACGCGATAGAAGTGTTCAGGACCAGAAGTCTTGTCTCTTCCTGTGCCTTGTATCTACTTAGTTCTTGCTGCCAATCTTCGCCTGGAACAATTTTGGAGAAAGAATGAGCATCTATCTCTCCAGCAATTAGTTTATCCAGTTCGGCTGATTCGGCGTTAAGTTTTTCCATCTGTTGCCGCAGCAGTTGCTTTTTTTCTTTTTGCTCCGCCAGAACCCAGCTAATCATAGCAGCACCGGTGAGTAATAATACTAAACTGAGAACAAAAGCTTTTTTAAGCATAATCTTAAATCTCAATGACTAATTATATTTGGTTACACGTGCACAAATTATAAACACTGTTGTGCTCCCACTGCCCTATATCAACCTATATTTTCGACGAAAACTTCCTGCTCGTTTCGGCCGTAAACCTCGGTGACGCGCAGCACTTCTTCTATCGTTGTCAGGCCCTGCTTTACCTTCTTAATCCCATCGTCGAATAAACCGGCCCCCCCGTTTTCACGAAATGCACGCCGCATATTGTCAACAGTAGAGTCTTTGTTAATCATATCCCGAAATGCCTCA
>CAYONQ010000063.1:9989-17224 GCA_964405375.1 uncultured Pirellulales bacterium | reverse complement strand
TCGTAGTTGCGATTTGGACCTTATATCCGCCGGGCAGGACGTTAAAGCCGGGGATAGACCTTGCGGGCGGGACCAGCTTAATCTATGAGATTGATACTCAGGGCCTTGAGGGGAACGAAAAGGAGGAACTAGCGCAGCGAATGATAACCGTTCTGCGAAGGCGGATAGACCCTGCCAATATCCAGAACCTTATATGGCGTCCACAGGGCAACACTCGCTTCGAGGTACAGATGCCCCTGGCAAGCCCACATGCCCGCGCTAAACGGCAGAGGTTTGAAAAAGTGCTCAGCGAGCTGTTGGCCAGAAATGTGAACCCTGCGACAATTATGCGTTCTCTTGGAAAACCTGCGGAAGAACGCACCGAGGATTTTGAAAGATTCGCCCACGGCTCGCCGGAAAAATTAACGATTCTCAATGACCTTGCCGGAATCCATGACGAACGCAACAGCTTACAGAGTAAAAGAGACGAGCTCGCCGCCAAGTTAAAGACGCCCGAGGGGCTGATTAATCTCGCCGGGCTGGACCTTATCCAAATAAAATCAAATATGGGCGAATGGATTAAGCTGGATGAGCAGCAATTGAAAGAGGCGCTGACCACGCACCTTGACTCGGAGAAGAATCTCGATTTGCTTACCAGATACGTAAAGATGTACGCCGAGTGGGTTGAGGTCGTTGAGCAGCTAACTAACAGCGAAACCGGCAAAAACATCCAGTATAAAGGCGCAAAAAGAGAGCTCGACAAATTAAACCTGACCAATGACCAGTTAGACACCATTTTCGAAATGCCGCTGAAGTCAACGAGAAGAAGCGAGGGTATTGAAGAGCTCAAGCAAGAATTTGCCGACCGTGCGGAATTGATTGACAACGCCGTAGCAGCATACGATGAGTATAACCCCTCGGCAGGGCTTCTTGATGACCCGAAGGACCTGCAGCGGATGATGAAAGGCGCCGGTGTACTAGAATTTAGAATACTGCCGACGCTGGACCACCCTGATGTAGATGCCGACGAGATGGAAAGCTACGTTGAAACGCTGAAGACGAAAGGGCCTAAATACGCCTCAAGCAGCGAATATGTATGGTGCGAGATAGAAAATATTGAAGAATGGAAGATGCAAGGCTCAGTATTCGCACCATTCGGCGGCAACTATTACGTCCTAGCAAGCAACAAAAAAGACGAAGTTATGCTGCGCAGCACCGACGTTAGGGGGTGGAAGCTTGAAAAGGCGGCACCGGGACAGGACCAATATGGCCGAAGGTCTATAGATTTTGTCCTGGACGAAAGAGGCGGCAGGTTATTTTCCAACGTTACGGGAAAGAACATTGAGCGGCCTCTGTGCATATTGCTCGACGGTCTTGCAATATCTGCGCCTAACATCCAGTCAAAAATATCGATGCGAGGTCAAATAACCGGCAGCTTCACACAAACGGAAGTGGTCGATATGGTCAGGAAATTAGAAGCCGGTTCGCTGCCTGCCCGGCTGATAGAACAGCCGATATCAGTAAAAACAATCGGGCCGTCCATCGGCGCCGACAATCGAGACCGGGGCATACAGGCCGGCTTAATCGGCCTTGCGGTGGTGGTAGTGAGTATGGCGGCTTACTATCTGCTTTCCGGCTCAATCGCCGATGTCGCGCTTCTGATGAACCTGCTGTTTGTGCTGGCGACAATGGCACTGGTGAGGGCGACCTTCACACTTCCCGGCATCGCCGGAATTATACTTACAATCGGTATGAGCGTGGATGCTAACGTTCTGATTTTCGAGAGAATCCGGGAGGAACAGCAAAAGGGCTCGTCTTTGAGAATTGCCGTAAAAAACGGTTATCAGCGGGCGTTCAGAGCTATTTTTGACGCCAACCTCACCACGTTTATCACCGCTGCGATTCTTTACTGGGTCGCCTCGGAAGAGATAAAGGGCTTCGCTATCGTGCTTATGCTCGGTATCGTGTCGAGTATGTTCACGGCATTGTTCGTAACGCGGGCGATTTTCGATTTTCTCCTGTCCAAGCGAATCATCAAAGACCATTTATTTATGCTGCGTCTCATACACAAACCAAATATAAACTGGATGGGACTGAGGCCTGTTTTCCTAACGATTTCGACTATTCTCGTCGGTGCAGGGCTGTTCGTATTCCTCACAAGAGATGATGCAAAAAACAACAAATATGATATCGAGTTCACCGGCGGAACAAGCGTACAAATCAATCTAAAAGATGGTGTTTCGCTCAGCAGACAGGACGTAGAGGACAGAATCTACAATGTTGCAGCGACACTCAATAATCCCGGTCTTGCAGCGGCAAACGTGTACAGCATCGGCAAATCAAACAGCCAATACGAAATCAACACCACAGAGACAAATAAAACCACCGTTACCGTTACCTTCCCGCAGGCCGGTCAGCCAACAGCCGAGAGTATAATTGCGACAATCGGCAACAAACTAAGCAATTTGAATGTAACACAATACGGCAACCCCGGTGCATTTGTAATAACGACCAGCCAGGGCAACAAGTCCGTGGTTAAAAATGTCCTGACAGAGGCCTTTGCGGATGCCGATATCTCAGAGCCGAAGGTTGACGAGGTCGTAAATATCGCTATATTGAGCGCCTTCGGCGATGAACTGGAAATCCAGCAGAACCTGCAGCCGAAAATCACCTCAACGGGAAAAATAACCGAAGGGCTTATAGACTCTTATCCCGAGCTTGCCGATTTTCTGGGCGGTGTTAAAATCACCTGCGAGATTGAAAGACACGCCACAGCCGAGGAAATCGACAGGAGGTTCAGGGATTTGAGGTTCAAGCCCGATATGCAAAACCTTAACTGGTACCCATACACAATCCTCAACCCGGACCTGACGCCAATGAAAGCGGACCAGCAGGTAGAGGGTTTTGTGTATCTAAGTGCCGAGCCGGAGGCCGGTTTCCGCGAGCTTACGGAGGATGAATGGAAGTGGTTTGTTGAAAACGAAACGAGCAGAGTGCTGGCAGCGGCGACGTTAGAGACGTCCCTGCCGCGGGTAACACAGATTGACCCGTCGGTCGGTGCAGAGCAAAAAATGCGGGCGCTGATTGCCATTATCCTGTCCCTGTTCGCAATTGTTGCCTATATCTGGGTTCGGTTCGGGGACCTGCGGTACGGGCTTGCGGCAATTGCGGCGCTGGTGCACGATGTATGCATTACGCTGGGGGCGGTTACAGCGTGCACGTATATCGCTGCGACACCCATCGGCGAAAAACTTTTAATCGGCGATTTCAAGATAAACCTGGCAATGATAGCGGCGTTTTTGACACTGATTGGATACTCGCTTAACGATACAATTGTCGTCTTCGACCGGATTCGTGAAAATCGCCACAAGGGCCTTCTCAACCCGCAAATCATCACCAACAGCATCAATCAGACCCTGTCCAGAACCATTTTAACGAGCTTTACAACCTTTATAGTCGTTCTGATAATGTACATATTCGGCGGGGCAGGGCTGAGGGGATTTACGTTCGCAATCGGCCTTGGTATTATCATAGGCACGTACTCGTCGATGGCAATAGCTGCACCGGTGCTGCTGCTCGGAAGCAAAAGCAAAAAGGAGCGTAAGTAATAAGCACACAAGTGCGTAAGGGCAGAATTGTCTCTGCTGCTTTTTTTGCGTTGCTAAATGTTAAATGCAGAAGGATTTGAAAATAGGGTTGGCTTTGGGGATGGCAATAGTAGCCGGTGCCGTAGTGTGGCTTTCTACTGTGCCTGCAGTGAGCACTAAGGCGAGAATGCTGCAGGTCTCAAATAACGAGCCCATCAGCGTCGATCGCCGGCGTATACCGGAAGAGCCAAACCTACCAGTTGAAAAAACCGCCGCTATTGAGAGCGAAACGCCAGAAATGAGCGGGGAGCAGCAGACATCAAATATCAAGCCACAAGATACAAGGTTTCACATCATTCGTAAGGGCGAGACCCTGTCCGATATTTCCTACAAATACTACGGCTCAGCGAACAGATGGCGGAAGATTCTCACCGCTAACCGCCAGACAATAAAAGACGCAAATCGGCTGACGCCCGGAACAAAACTAATCATCCCCGACTGAGCTTGTCCTTAGTAGCTGTTAGCCGTGGCCTAACAGATAAGAGAAAAAGCTCTACAAACTATTAACGATAAACCACGTTCAGAGGAATTTTGCTGCTTCGCTGTCGACCAGCCAAGTTACTTTATTAAGAACAGGCCAAAGGGTATGAATGGGGAAACGGACCTCATCCGGCCTGGTTTATTTACTGCTCGATGGAAATTTGAAAACCTCCATTATAGACGATGCGATGGGGCCGACTAATGCGGACTGAAATAAATGCCGGGTCACCCTGCCGGTCATTATGTCTATCGACAGTTACAAGATTGGGGGGGGAGACTGTGAATTGCATTAAGAAAAGGTATATTATAGGGGAAATAAGCGTATTTGGGTTCATAGATAAGGTAAATATGCTGAGATGTTCCATTAAAAATTAATTTGGCTGATTGTCTTTGAATTCGAGGCATTATCCATATTGGCTCCAAAAGCGTGGCCGGGACATTTGCGAATAAAAGTTGCCCATGGAATCCCCAATCCAGACTGACAACGACGGCATCCGGTGTATTCTTCAGCTCGTCTGCGAACAAATGTAATGCTTCCGACCATCTTCCTTTACCACCTGTACGACTAATTGTTAAAAGAGTTCTGGCATCTACGTACAGGCTGCCTGCAAGCACCAATATAATAAGTGAAGCGGCGGCGGAGCGCCGGAAGTGCTTTTGTATTTTGTTGGCTGCTTTGAAAAGCTGTATTGCTGCGATGGCAACCAGCAGATGGGGGAAAGGATAGACGTTCATCATATGATGTATTCTTGTGGTACCCGGCAGTAAAAAAAACCGACTATGGTAAAAATTGTGACGAAAAAGACAAATGTATGGCCGGCATTCGGAGTACCCTTTCTTTTGTTAATCAATAATACCGTTCCAAGTATTATCGCGGAGCAGACAAAAATAATCAAAAACGGGCCGGCTGCCGCTTCTTTTACATCAAACATAGACTCAAATACTCCACCACTAAGCATAAGCCGGTGGAAATATGAGCCATTAAGCATTGTAATTATTACACGAAGTTTTTCAGTCCATTCGCCAAGATGTCCGGCGGGGGATTTAAATGTCGTCCATTCTATAGAAAAGAGCAGCGGCAGTGTACAAAGGACAAATCCGGACATACCGTAAGCAATTTCTTTGAGCCGGCTTCGCAGCCCCATAGCGACAGACTTCAACGAGCTAATTACCAGTGCCATAGCGGCTGCAATTATAAAAATGGAAAAGTCCATTTTGTTATACATACCCAACCCGAGGAAACATCCTGCTGCAAAGAACTGCCAGCGAGATCGTTTTTTCCATCCATTGGTAATAAATAAGAGACCGCAGCATCGGCATAGAAAACCGAGGGCGAAGGAGCCCCAATCGTGCCGACTGATGAAGAGAAAGGACGGGTCAAAAACTATAAACAGGCCAGAGATTAGTGTGGTCGACAAGCCAAAATTTTTATACGTCCATACCATTGCAACAAGCAATCCAATTAAGGCGATTATCAGGGTTGCGGTCCTGAGACTGGTATTAGAAGGTCCAAACAGTGCGAAAACAGGTATCAAGACCTGATTTTTCAATGCTCCCATATAATCCTGGGTCATATAGGGGAACGGCCTTTTCAAAATTTCAATACTTTTGTTTCCAGGATAATCCCATTGTTGCCTGTTGTTATCGAGGAACTCCATTGCAGGAACTGCCTGTATTGCTTCGTCATAGTAAAGCCCAGGAATAGACAGGTCGTATGTGGTCATAAAAAGAGGTATAAGGAACAGAATTAAATAACCGCATCCGAGCACATATTTCGTATGATTTGGTTTATGGAAGCTGTAATTCATAATACAACAATTTTCTAAAAAACAGATGCGCAAGACTGCGCACAAAATTATATATCACTTTATTATTATGTAATACAAAATTTCACATATTCTTTTCTCTTCATTGGTCTGAAAAACAGGAAAAAACAGGGTTAGCACTATTGAGTGGATTTATAGTTCAGATTTAAAGACAAACAGGTATCGGCTACGGGAGTCTCATTGACTGAAGCACTACGGCTCGGCAAACCAGTGGCGGAAGATTCTTGCCGCTAACCGCCAGACAATAAAAGATGCGAATCGGCTGACACCCGGAACAAAACTAATCATCCCCCAGTAAAAAAACTGCTGTCAAAAAACCTCGATCGGGCTCTATAACTGAATCTCCAACATGTTGCAGGCGAGATTATTGACCTCATTAGGTTCCTGTACCTGGTTGTCACGGTCGACCTGAACACAAAGTTGAGCGTACTTAATATCAAATGCGGCGTCTATCCATATTGTCGAAAATGACCCTTCAAAAATATATGGGATTGTGACGTCCTTCCAGGGCATTGGTAACGTCCAATGAATACCATCACTAGAATGACTTATGGAAATATAAACCAGAAATTCTGTTGCATCAGCATCTCCGATATTATGAACAGTCACGCTGACGGTAATTTCTTCTCCACTGACAGGATTTGGATTTGAGAATGTTATGTCGCTTTCGCCTATGGTTAGATCTGGTTCTCCAATTTCTGTCCTTGGCCATAACCAATTTTCTTTTAGTCTTTCCAAATCATTATGGTCAACAATCCCATCTCCATCGATATCTCCAAAAAGATATTCGCCTGTTTTTAGCCAATCATCTGCAAATTTTGCATAATCTGCAAAATTAATAAAGCCGTCACAATTCAGGTCTGCTTTACCACAAACGATTGTATAATCCTGGGACCCAGCGTTCAACTGCTTGACTGCAGCCAACAAGGTCAATGTAACTAATCCAGCGCAGACCAATACCTCCCAACTTTTCTTTCTTCCGCCGCTCATTTTTCTAACCTCATTTTATGCTCAATTCCGTCCTTACAGTAATTTTGCTGCTTCGCTGTCGACCAGCCAGGTTACCTTATTGAGAACAGGCCAAAGGATATGAATGGGGAAGCGAACCTCGTCCGGCTCGCTTGTTAGAACATCTTTTAAGACATGTGCCTTTTCCTGGCCGCTGACCAGTACCGCCAGACGAGAGGCGGCACATAAAACCGGATGCGTCAGGGTTATGCGGTTCAGTTTCTCATCCAGAACATAGACAACGCAGGCCAGATTTTCCCTATCAAAAGGTGCGAAACTGTTGGGAAACAGCGAG
>CAYONQ010000063.1:0-9979 GCA_964405375.1 uncultured Pirellulales bacterium | reverse complement strand
GCCGGTATGTCCGTCAGCGCCCATACCAAGCACAATCAGGTCAAATTCGGGAAGCTGGTTCTCGCGCAGACCAAAAACATCTCGAATAGTCTGTTCATAACAGTGAGCTGCAACCGTAAAGTCGTCGTGTTCGGTGGGGATGCGATGAACGTTTTCCTGGGGGATGTCAACCTCATCCAGGAAGGTATCAGCGGCCAGTTTATAATTGCTCCAGGGTGAATCCGGCTTAACATAGCGTTCGTCAACCCAGAACAAGTGGATTTTATCCCAGGGCAGAGATTTTGCCGGTGGTGCTGCGCCTAACAGCTCAAAGAAGCGTCTCGGAGTATGTCCGCCTGATATTGCGACATAGAATACATCTTTCGCATTTATCGCCTTCTGGGCACCGGCGATAAAAAACTCAAGCGTTCGGTGTGCAAGAGTCTCAGGGTCGGAAACAACTTCAACATTCGGTTTATACTTCGCAACTGTTTCCATACTCTTACCCCCTTTCTTTGGGCAGCGGCCCTAAACCCAACTGATGGGGCTTAAGCGCCCCTTCTCACTTTGCCGTGAATCTCAAAATGGGTTGCCGCCGCACAAATATAACTGAAACCATTATCCATCCTGAGGGGTGATTTTGCCAGAACTTTTTTCAAAAAGGGGCAAATTATTTGCTTGCGGACGGGGGCTTGCTAAGTTTTGTTTGTAAAGGCATTTACAGGGCAAAAAATCTTCTTGCCGTGGTTGTGGTTCAGGTAATATCGTCGAGCTGCCACATAAAGGCCTTCAGCCCTTCGGCGGTGAGTTTCTCTCTCATCCGACGAATTTTATCCATTATTTCTTCGGCTTTGGGCTGGTCGATAACAACAAAGGTGGCGACATTCGTTCCCGGCCAGACATCGGTATTGAGATGCGGCTCGCTGGCCCGACCTTTGCCCAAGACATTGGTGAATTTGGTATAGCAGTTAATCCCGAGCGATTCGAGGGCTTCATTGACGTCCCTGTCTATCGCCACATTGTGCACAATCAAAACGGCTTTCATAATTATCCTCTCACAGCGGAACTCTTGAGACCTTCAAGCACACTATAAAGGGCCGGCATCAAAATCAGCGTAATGACCGTGCCGACGAGCAGGCCTCCGATTACCGTTGTAGCAAACGGCACCCAGATTTCAGAGCCCTCGCCTCTCGACAGGGCCAGCGGCGTCATCGCAAGCACTGTAGTGACGGTAGTGCAAATAACAGGCCGAAGCCGGCTGCGTCCCCCTTCGATAACTGCCGAATAGACGTCAAGACCTCGCCGGCGGAGTATGCCTATGAAACTGATAAGAACGATTCCGTCGTTGACCACAATGCCGACAAGCATAATCAGCCCGATAAAGCTGACAACGCTCATTGCCTGGCCGGTCAAGGCCAGCGCTACAATTACACCGACGATACCAAACGGTATTGAAAGAAATATAATAAAGGGGTCACGGAAGGACTCAAACTGGGAGGCCATCACCATATACACCAGCACCATCCCCAGTCCAACGGCAACAATCAGCAGCCGAAATGCCTCTGTTCTTTCCTCTTCGGCGCCGGCGATTTTATAACTAAAGCCCGGCGGTGCGGGAATCTTATCAAGTGCTTTTCTAACGTCCTTCACCACCGGCCCCAGCTTTCTGCCCACTGTTTCGGCCGAGACGGTTATGTATCTGGCCTGGTCCTTGCGTTCGACCTTCGTAGGTCCGAAGCCGTATTCGATCTCAGCGATATTTGCCAGGGCGACCTGGCCGCCACCGGGCATAGCGATAAATACATCGCGGAGGTCTTCAATTCTCTCTCTATCCTCGGGGCGCAAGCGAACTTCTATGTCGTATTCATTTCCGCCCTGGCGGAATCTGGTTGCGGTGCTGCCGGCGAAAAGAGTCTCTATCGTTTTACCGATGGTCTGGACATCGAGTCCCAGCTTCGAGGCCTTCCGGCGGTCGATAATGACTTTAAGTTCGGGCTTTTCCTCCTTTCTGCTGATTTGAATATCCTCGACGCCTTCGACGCCGGCCATAGCAGATTTGACCGCTTCTGCGTATGCCCTGGCCTCGTTCATATTATGGCCGTAAAGCTCGACGGCCAGCTTTCCGGCACCGCCGAATATCATCGCTTCAATCGGGTCTTCGGCGCTATATCGAATAACAGCGCCGGGTATGTTGGCTGTAATCTTGCGGAGCCGTTTTATTATATCGGCCGGCGAGGCCTCTCGCTGTCTTTTGGATTTCAAACTGACATATACAATCCCCTTATAGGTCTCTTCCTCCGTAACGAACTGGCCGCCTTCCGCTTTTCCCCAAACCCCCCAACGTGCGAAACTGTCGCGTCTTTCGGGGACATTTTCTTCTACTATCTTTTGGACCTGCTGGGCAACTATTCCGGTGCGCTCGTACCGGGTTCCTATCGGCAGCTCCAAATCCGCCATCAGACGATTCTGGTCCTGCTGGGGGAAAAACTCGGTGCCGATAAACTTGACAACCCCGATGCTCCAGATAAACAAAACAACACAGGAGATAAAAACTGTTTTGCGATTTTCCAGCACCCAGTTCAGAAACTTAACGTACAGCTCTTCCAGTGCTGTCAGAAATTTTTCGCCCCAGTTATAGAAGAAGTCTAACGGCGATTTCGAGGGGCCCACATCGCGTATCTTAAGGAATCTCGAACACAGCATCGGCACGAGCATAAGGGCGGTGAACAGCGAGGCCACCAGCGCCATCGTAACGATAGCGGCGAACTGGCCGAATATAATCGCCGCTATGCCGCCGACAAATATAATCGGTGCAAAAATAGAAACAGTCGTCAACGTCGAGGCAATTACAGCTACGCCCACTTCATTTGCCCCGAAAATTGCCCCCTCTCTCGGTCTTTCACCTCTGCGGCGGTGGCGGTGAATGTTGTCAACAACAACAACGGCATTATCAACCACAAGGCCAACGGCAACAGCCAAGCTGGCCAGTGAATCGGTATTGATGGTGTAATCGAGCAACCACATCAGCAAAAATGTGATAATAAGCGACGTTGGGATTGCAACAGCAACTATGAGACTGGCACGGAAGTCCTGGAGGAAAAACAGCAAGACTATAAAGACAAAAAACACCGCCCACAGGACCGTACCTCGCAGATTCGCCACCGATGCGAGGATAAACTCGGAATTATCTATAACAATTTTGGGTTTAACATCGGGGGGGAGATTCTTTTTTATATCCTCAAGCTTTGCTCTGACCCTTCCGGCCACCTCGACCGTATTCTCGCCGCTCTGTTTCTGGATAAATACCGCCATTCCCCTGCGGCGGTTCAATCGCACGTCAATCGTCCTTTCTCTGAAGAAATCCCTGACATCAGCGACATCTTTCAACCTAATAGGTATGCCGTTGCGGCGGGTAACTTCCACCTCTGCAACCTGCTGCGGACTCGAAAACTCCTCCGGCGTGCGCAAAAGGTAGTCCTTATAGCCCATCTTCAAATTGCCGCCTGGTGTGCTGACGTTTTGAGCGGCAAGGACCGAGTTTATCTGCGTAACCGACAGGTTCAAAGCCGTCAGCTTGTCACGGTCAATATCGACTCGAATCTGCCGTTCCAATCCGCCGCGAGGAGTGGCCGCAGCAACACCCTTAACTCGCTTGAGCGGGTCGATTATCTCGTCATCAACTATATCCTGCAAATCGGGGTAACTGTCCTCGGCTGTAACAGCAATAATCATAATGGGCATCATATCAAGGTCGAATTTAAAGATAATGGGATTCTCCGCCTCTTCCGGCAGCCGTTCTCTAATCAGGTCGAGCTTTTCGCGCACATCGTTGATAGATTCATCTATTTTTTCGCCCCAGTCAAACTTCAGCGTAACCGCCGAAATTCCTTCTTTGGAAACTGAAATCACCTCGTCAACACCGGAGATGGTGCTGAGAGTATCTTCAATCGGCTCGGTTAAAAGCGTCTCTACCTCTTCAGGGCCTGCCCCCTCATAAGCTGTAATAACGGAGACGGCCGGTATCTCAAAATCCGGCATCAAATCCAGGCCCAGCATCGACAGCGATACAAGCCCCAAAACCACCATCGCAACAAATATCATCAGCGTGGTCACAGGCCTGTTTACGGAAAGCTGTGCAAGTCTCACTTTATATCCTCCATCCGCACAACCTCTACGGCTGTCGTGTCGGTAAGATAATTCATTCCGTTGACTACAAGCGTCTCGCCCGCTTTTAAGCCGTCGGTTATTTCATATCTTGCGGCCTGGGTTATGCCAACATCCACAAAACGCTTGTGTGCGATACCGTCTTCCACTACATATACATAGGGTCTATCAATCTTGCCGCCAAGAACAACATCACGAGGAATAACCACCACATCGTCTTTACGCCGGGTAACCAGGGTTACGCTTGCGAACATACCGGGTTTTAAAAGCAGCTCATCATTGCTGATGCGTATCTCGACCTGCACCGTGTGGGTCTGTTCATCAAGAACAGGATAGATTGAATATACTTTTGCCTCGAATATCCTTCCGGCAAATGCGTCAACTTCGATTCTTACAGGCGTGCCGACCGCGATTTTGCCTGCGTATCTTTCAGCAGCGGCGACGATTAGCTTTACCGTCTTCATAGAGGCCACTGTAACAATCGTGTCCCCCGCCTTTATCAGATTACCTTCGTCGATATGTCTTGCTGTAACTATTCCGTCAATCGGAGAGATGAGTTTTGATTCTCTCAAGTTTATTTCAGCAAGCTCAAGCGCCGCCTTGGCCGAATTCAATCTCGCCTTTGCCAATTCGGCAGCGGTTACGGCCTTGTCTTTGCTTTGCTCTGTGGCTGAGCCGCCTTCGTATAAGGCGATGATGCGTTTCTTTTCCCGCTCGGCGTCGGCCAATTCGACCTCTGCGGCCTTAACGTTAGCTGTTGCAGCAGCGAGCTGCGCCAGGTAAATATCCCTGTCAATAAGTGCAATCTGCTGGGCTTTTCTGACCGCCAGCCCCTCTTCAACGGCAATCAAGCCACCGTCATCCAAAACAGTCTGCAAAGACTCGACCCTGCCCGGTATCTTAGATTTCACATCTACCGTCTTTTCCGCCTTTATCCAGCCGGTCAGCTCCATCGTTTCCTCTATCGAGCTGACACCGACGGTTTCCACCTCAACAGGGACAGCGCTTTGCTCCTGCGGTTTCTGTGCCGGCTGGTGAACATAGCCGAACCAGAAGGTAACAAACACCAGCACAAACACTACCGCCCAATATACAACCTTTTTATTTGCCCTCATTATCTCTGCCTCTGCTTTTCATAATTCGAAATTCTTTGTTCCGCTGACTCTGTGCCGGCTGCGGTTGCCAATGTTCCCATTGCCTTCTGCAAATCCAGTTTAGCGATTATGTGTGAATAAATCGCCTGGTAATAAAGCGATTTCGCCTTGGTCAAAGCAGATTCGGCATCGATTACCTCAACCTGTGTATTTATACCTTCTTTGTAACCGACGTCGGCAAGACGGCTTCCTTCCTCTGCCCTGGTAAGGTTCAGCCGTTGCGAATCGACAAACTCCTCGGCGTTCTCGATGCTTAATTGTGCCTTGGTCAATTCGAACAAGGCGGTCTCTTCGGCGTCGATTAAATCTATCTGCGATTGTTTAAGGCGTGCTTTCTGCTGGACGACCTCGCCTTCGCGAGACAGGCCGTCAAACAGGGGCAGCGTCGCTGTAACGCCGGCCTGCCAGGCGTGTCCCCATTCAATCTCCATACTTCTATGCGGGTCGGGTCTTGACCAGATATTGTCATAAAATCCGCCGATAATCGGCCAGAATCTGCTGCGTGCAATATCAAGCAACTCCTGCTGCAGCTTTATATCGAGCTGTCGCCCGAACAAATCAGGCCGATTGCGGAAAGCCGCCTCAACCGCCTGTTCCATCGGCACTTTCGACGAGATGTAGGTCAATTCATCCGAAAGAACGAAGTCGCTATCCTGCGAGATACCCATTGCCTTGAGCAGCTTTGCCTTTGCGATATTGATGGCATTTTTATTCTGTATCAATTCCGCCTGAAAGTTCGACAGCTCCACCTCTGCTCGGAGAACATCAAAATCGGAGGCGACACCGCCGGTGCGTCTCTGCCGGACACTATCGAGGTGGGCCTGAGCTGACCTGACGGCATCGGCGCTTATCTGACATAAATGCTGATTAAGCAGGACATCATAATAGCCGTATCTGGCCGTATAAATCACATCCTGAACCGCTGCTCGAACCGTCTGGTCGGCAAGTAACGAGGTCAACGTGCCGGCGTTTATCCTGGCTGGTATTGAGCCGCCGGCAAAAATCGGCTGGGTAACACTAAGCCCTGCCGAGTAGTTATCGAGGTCGCCAAAAGAGACCGTCCCTCCGCCGACATCAAAGGATGCAACCTCATCCAGTCGCGTATAGCTGCCTGAAAGCCCAACGGAGGGCAAAATCGCCGAGTACGATTTCAACTGCTCTCCGCGGGCAATCTGCTTTTCCTCGAAGACACGCTGTAACGTTTTATTGTTGACGACTGTCAGCTTCAAGCAGTCTTCTATACTTAGCTCGCCGCTAATCCGTATCTGTGATTGCTGCTGGTATTGTTTGCGGCTTATCCACTGGCGGTACGCAACATCTCTGGACAAAGCGGCCTCTTCGTAAAACCGCTCGCTGCTGACACATCCGGCCAATTGCAAAATTATCAGCACACCAGAGATATACGGAACAATCTTACGGCTCGTAAGAATCATAACTTTCGCTCACTAAACACGTTACCAGTAGCCCTTTTCAACAAACCATTCAATGCCGCTTATAATATTACCTTACTTATTTTATGATTTGTTCATTTTATTTGCTTTCAACAGCCGCCCGGATTCCCGCAGCGGAAAAATCAACAATATGGTCCACCATCTCAACAAGGCCCGGCACCGGCAATCCGACACCTTCCTCATCGCCAAACATTTTGCTAAGGTGAACAACCTGCAATAACTGCCCGATGACCGAAATCATAGACATCACAGTTTGCTTTTGTCCCAGCCCCGGACAAACCCTTGCCATAGCTTCTCCAAATGCCGTTAAAGTCGGTATGGCCACTTCATCTGCGAACATTTTTTTCGGCAGATGGGGGTCGAGCATTTCACGAATCATCAGCTTCATAAGCCGTCGGCCGTGACTTTCGTCGAGTAGCGGCTCGACAAAGGCCATTGCGAATGCACGAAGCAACTGCTCTAATGTAACCTCATCTTTGCCTTGCGACATTACCTTATTGATGCCGGCGATGCGGGTGTCGCGCAATGCGGTCAGATGGTGGCGAAAGACCTCAAAATACAGTTTTTCCTTCCCGCCAAAATGATAGTTCACAGCGGCGACGTTGCATTTGGCCTGCGAGGTGATGTCGCGTATGCTTGTGCCCTCAAAGCCCTTTTCACAAAAAAACGCTTCCGCAGCGTCAAGAAGCCGATTCTGGACACTTCCGCTGGTATTGTCAGTTGAGATATTGTTATTTGAAGTCATTATACTAAACTCCTTAAACAGTTGTTTCAAACTAAAGTATAAAACGTTTGTTTGAAAAGTCAAGTCCTTTTTTGAAACTATTTTACTATTCCCGGCCTGCCGAGATTGGGCAGGTCTGTTTGGGTGGCTTGGGTAAGATAGGCAGGAAAAAAATGGTGAAAAAGTGAGAAAAACTGCAGAAAAATGCAAAAATTGGTGAAAATCGGGGGAAAAAATGCGAAATTTTGCGAAAAATTGCGACTTTTGAGGACGTTTTTGACACGTCTTTGCATAAATGGCCAGTCTGTTCAACCCCACCTCGCACGTTTAAAAAACCTACAAAAATATGTAAAATTTACTTGACAAAATGTAAAGTGTCCTTTACATTTGAAAACATAGAGAGCAAACGATAGAAAATAGAGAGTAGAGAGTGGAAAGTAGAAGATAGAAGGTAGCGGCTGTTGGGGAAGGGGAAGTGTTATGAACAGACAACAGAAAATAGCATGGTTTAGTTTGATTGTGATATTGATAGCTCTAATCCTTAGTGTAACAGCGGTGGGCTTGCTGTACTTTGTGGTTGGTTTGCCGATGCATAGAGCACTTGGCGGTTCCGGCTTAATGGGTTTTTGCGGGCTTATAGGATTGTCGCCCCTAATATTCAGAAAGGAAAAAGGCAAAGTCGGCTTTGATGAACGTGACCTTGTAATTCAAAAGAGGGCCTTGCTGGCTGCATATATTACATTCTGGGTACTTTTTGTTGTCGCGGCTATGATTCCATTTTTTGTTCTCGGGCCGAAAGGTGTTATTTCAGTAAAGATACTACCGGCTATGGTAATAGGAGGGTTAATTATTACTACACTGGTGCAATCAATAGTAATTCTTGAGGAGTACGGCTGGGGAGGGAAAGAGAAGTGAGCTTAAAAATTAAAATGCAAAGTGCAAAATTGCGGAATCGCTTTGCGAAGAAGTTTATGAACCCTCGAATAAATTCGGGGGATTAAATATAGCCAAGTGATAATGGCAAGTAACAACATTAAAAATAATGTCCGCAGGTTGCGGTTTGAGAATGGCCAGATGACGCAGCAGCAGTTAGCAGATAAAGTAGGCGTTACCCGTCAGACAATCATTGCAATCGAGGCAGGCAATTACTCGCCGTCACTTACCCTGGCGTTTAGAATAGCGAGGGTCTTCGATATGCGAATAGAAGACGTGTTTCAATATGAGGATGTAGGTGTGTGATGCGTGTTGCGTATTTCGTATAGCGTATCGGGGGAGTTTTCGATTTATTATACCCACCTTCGCGGGTACAGGGTCTGTTTTGAACTTTCGTTTGACTTAAATTTCGTGTTGCGGCGTGAGAGTGAGATATTAAGAGAAAAAAAGATATGGTGTCCCCAGAATTTGTGAGAATATGCGGGCTGGCCTAATTGCGTTTTCTTCTCAACATCACCGCACCTAAGCCGAGCAGTAAGAGCGTGGAAGGTTCGGGTACAAAAGTTATGTCAGAATCATCGTAGATATTAAAAACATTATTCAATGTATCACCATTTGTTAGGGTTCCGGTAAGTGTCCCATATAAGTAACCGGAACCTGCGGTAGCATAATCACTCGCAAAATCACCATACGTAACCGGCTGGCCATTTATAGCAAAGCTCGTTCCTTCAAATGTAATTAAACTTGCATCCCAAATGGCAAAAGAACGCCCTGCATAAATAATATCATCTATAACACCTCCTGAGACCGTTAAGCAACCCTCGTTGTAAGCGGCGAGAGTAGAGCAGGAACCACCGGTAAAAAACACATTACTGTTATCAAAAGCCGTTATGTAACTGCCGACTTGGCCTTCGGAAACAACAGCGTATGTATTGTCATATGCACGTAAACTTCCGGCAAGCTGGCCTCCGGAAACAGAGATTTGGCAATCCTCGTGTGCCAATATATCAAATTCTATATAACCTCCATTAACAAGTTCGACTTGAGTTCCTACTCCGGGAGTATACAAGTCTACATTAACATAGTCATTTATGGTATAATTAATAATGTGATGACCCCCGTCGTTGAAATCTACGTAGGCATTTACAGAACTGTTAAATAATGTTACAGCTGTTACCGAAATGGCAATTAGAAACCTCTTCATCACTCTCTTCTCTGGTCAGAGTAGAAATCAAACTCATTTTTTCTGGGGGGAAAGCTCAGCGGGAAAAAAGAAGCCTTCTCACCCTCTTCTTAAATCACAATGTATCTTATTAACTCAAACTGACCGATGGCCAGTTTGAAAATGCAAAAATCAAAGTGCAAAATGCAAAATTGCGGAATCCGCCTGCCGGCGGATGGCTGTTTTATGATATTTTATGAGAAACATAACATATTGTCAGAAATCGACTTACATTTAACATTTGCTACAAATCGGTCGGTTTGAGTTATTAAGAGAATAATGTCAAGGAAAAATAACTCTCAAACTTCGGGGTTTTCTCATAAGCTTCTCCGCAGCAATTCCTTGTGAAGCC
>CAYONQ010000062.1:0-17596 GCA_964405375.1 uncultured Pirellulales bacterium | reverse complement strand
TCCTGTCCAAAAAGTCTCTGCGGTCCCTGCGTTCTCCGCGGTTAAAATCCGTCTCTTTTTTTCTCTTTTTTTCTCATTTTTTTGCAGTTTCTTGCAAAATTTCGCAATTTTTCTCCATTTTTTGCATTTTTTCTCCGTTTTTCTCACTTTTTCTTCATTTTTCTCCATTTTTTTCTTACCTATCTTATATAAACCACCCAAACCAACCCACCAACCCCCAGGTTAACCCCAAAAACCCACATCCCCCCATAAAAAAGTCGGTCAAAATCCCCTATTTTTTGAAATTCCGGATTTTTAAAATCCAGTTTAGCTTTTCGAAATATACTTTGCCATTTGCATTTTAATCTTTGATTTCTATTGCGCAGCCCGCCTTCAGAAAATACAGCCAACCGCCTTCAATCGGCTTTTTCAAAATCGCCGAGGCCGCCTTGCCATAAAGCTCCAACTGCTCACGATAAAGCTCCGCCCGCTCACCAACCTCATCAGCGGTTACATTATCCGTCTTAAAATCTATTACCACCAACCCATCTCGTTTCTCAACTAACATATCGATTATACCCTGAACAATAATCGTATCTCGTATCTCGCATCTCGTATCTCGCAGAAGGTGCGTATCTTTCCATTCAGACGCCGGCAGTGAAAAAGTAAAAGCCCATTCCCGCCAGACCATGTTTTCGGGCTCAAGAACTGCTTTACCCAGCTCGCTTTCAAAAAACGTCATTATTGAACCCGTATCAATATGCTCGGAAACAATCTCGCTTATGGCACCCTCATCTAAAAGTCTTTCTTTTGTCTTTTCAACCGCTTCACAGGTCATCGGCTCACCCAAATCAAGCCGGGCAATTACAAGATGTGTGGCCGCCCCTGTTAAACGACCTTCCGCCGGGCTGATTAAATCGCCACACAGCACTCTTGGCCGCCGCTGCAGCGCCGCCGAGTAATCAACCTTTATGTACTCATCCGCCCGATGAGTCAATTCCGTTACCGAGCGCTTCGCAGGCAAAACTATCACATCGCCAAACCCGTACCGCCAGCCCAGGGATTTCTTTACCTGTGCCAGCAGCTTCGGCTCTGCTCGCTGCCCATCCAACTTTTTCCCAGCCGAAGCAGACAATTCGTGTCCCGGGGCACGGGTCACGAGACACGATTTTTGGGTCTTTAGTTTATGGATATATCCTGAAAGCTGCTGCAGCTCCGGCCGGCCGTGAACCTTCAAGCTAAACAACCCATCATCTTTTAATTTTTTCTCCGCGTTCTCTGCGCTCTCTGCGGTTAATCTTTTTCCCAGCCCCGTCTCAAAGACGCTGTGCAAATTCTTTTGGTCGCAAAGTCCGTAGAGAACCCAGTCCAGATGACTGCGACTGCCAAGAAGCTGCCAATCACCGACCGACCCGCCGCCCGACAGAAAACCGTCGCAGATAATATCCCGGCACCGGCCCCGTTTCTCGCAGGCACTCAAAATAAGACGCTCTCTGGCCCGCGTCATCGCAACGTAAAGAATCCGCATCTCCTCCGCCAGCACCTCCGACAGCTTGCTCTCTGCGATAACCTGATGAGCGAGCGAGCTAAGTTTGCTATTCGACTGCCGGTCGATAATCCGCAGCCCCAATGTATCGTTTGCATCGGCAAGAAAATCATCCTGAGCATCCCTTTTATTAAATCCACTGTCTAACTCAACCAGAAAAACGACCGGAAACTCAAGCCCTTTGCTTTTATGGACGCTTATAATGCGGACGGCATCTTCAACCTCGGCCTCCGGCTCCGCCTTCGCCCAATCACCGCCTGCCTGCTGAAGCTTCTCGATAAACTCAACGAACCGCCTAAGTGACGCTACACCGCCGCTGCTGACAAAACCCTCAAACTGGATTGCCCTGTCGTGCAGTTTAAGAAGATTAGCTCTTCGCTGTTGGCCGTTCGGCAGTGCCGAAACAAACGAAAGATACCCCGTCTGCCGGTAAATCTGCCATACCAAATCAGCCAGGCTGCCCCGCCGCGCAACCGCCCGCCATCGCTCAATCGCTCCCACTATCCCCTTGAGCCTATCAGCCAGCTCCACATCCTCACCGCAATCACAGTAGTCAACCACGCAGCCGTAATAATTCTTTGACCGCTCGTCTGTGCCACCGTGAATCTTTATCTTCGCTAATTCAGCGTCGCCAATCTTAAAAAATGGGCTTCGCAGCACAGCGGCCAACTCAATGTCCCGCTGCGGATTGTCCAGCACCTTCAGCAGACACAACATATCGCTGATTTCAGTCGTCTCAAAATAACCAGTCGCCGCCTCACAGCTTACAGGCACACCGGCCAGCCGAAGCACCTCCACATAATCATTGGCCCTCTTGGCCGGTGAACGCATCAGTATTACGATGTCGCCGTATTGAACGGTCCTGAATTTGTCCTGCTGCTTATCGTATATCTGAAATTCCGGCCTGCCCGTCTCTGCCCCGACCATTTGCCTGATACGCCGGGCAATCATCGCCGCCTGTCGCTGCCGACCGCTGTACACGCTTAAATCCCCATCGTCAAAAGAAATTGCATCAAGGTTTTCGTTGTCGCCTTCGTCCTCTTGTGCGCCTGCGCCCCTGTGCCCTATATCCGTTTCGTCGAGTATATGTAACTCGACAACCGGCCCGCTGTCACCTTCAATCTCTTTTACAAGTGCCGGCCTTAACCTGGCCGACTCGTCGTAATCAATCTTTGCAAACGAGCCGGTCATTATCCGCCCGAACACCTTGTTGACAAAATCAAGAATACCTCCAGCCGAACGAAAATTGGCATTTAGGTCAACTCGCAAACCCTTCGCCGCATCAGATGGCTCAGCCGAAGCCGTTTTCAGCCGCTCGAGAAAGACCTCCGATTTGGCCCCGCGCCAGGTGTAAATACTCTGCTTGACGTCACCGACGACAAAAATGTTGTCGCCGCTGCTGAGCAAATCCAGTATCGCCTGCTGGACAGGATTAATGTCCTGATATTCGTCAACGAATATGTATTTGTATTTCCGGCGAAGCGCAATAGCCGTCTTTGATGGCAACAGTTTATCATCCGAAGAATCTTCATCCAGCCCCTCTTGTGAGGGGCGGGATTCATCGGCCAAAAGCCGCAGCGCATAATGTTCGAGGTCGGCAAAATCAAGACAGTTAATCGCCCGCTTGGCCTCGCTGTACAACCGGTCAAATTTCCTGACAAGCTCGATAAGCACCTTCGTCTGCAGCCCCGCACCACCGCCGACCTTTTCGAGATACTCCGGATTTAAGACCGCAAGCTCAAAAAGCCCGTCAAACGCCTTTCTGGCGCCCTCCGCCGCCTTCTTTATAACATCGGCAATCGGCCCTTTCACCCCTCTCGGCTTATATTCAAATCTTGACGGCCTCTGATAATTCCTTATCCCTTCGGCACATTTATCCCAGTCGCCTTCTTTTAAAAACCCGATACACTGCGCAACCGGCCCGATGAAATTGTCTTCCCACTTTTCCGCCCAGCTACCGCCGGTCTTCTCATTTTCATAAAGTTTTTGGGCGTACCGAATCCGTTCGAGTATAAGCTGCAATCTCTTTCCGACGATTTGTCTTTGTTTCTCACCGAGCTCGGTCGTAAAGGGATTAGCCGCCTCCGCAAGCACCCCCGCCCGCTCGTACCAGTTTTGCCGGGAGACCACACCATCCAGAAAATCGCTAAGCCCTATTATCTTGCCGAGAAAACCATCAGTTGTCCGAAGGTCCCGCCCGCCAAGAAGCTGTTCTAACGCCTGCTGCAAATTGCCCTGCTGCCACGCCCAGTTTATCGTCTTTTCGAGAACCTCCGATTTAAGCAGCTTCGCCTCGTCGCTTTCAATCACCCTGAAGGTCGGGTCAAGGTCAAGTTCATAAAAGTATTCCGTGATGAGCCGTTTACAGAACGAGTGGATTGTGCTGATATCGGCTGCGGCCAAAAGCAAAAGCTGCCAGCGCAGGTGTCGGCCAAGCTCACCTTCCCCGACCGCCAGAGACACCCGCCTTAGCTGCTCGGCAATCCGGCAGCGCATCTGCTCGGAAGCCGCATTGGTGAACGTAACCACCAGCATACTCAAAACGTCGCCGCATACGGACTTGTCCGACACAATATCCACGCACCGACCTGACAGGACCGCCGTCTTGCCCGTGCCCGCCGACGCCGTTACCAGAACGTCGCTGCCCCGCTGCGTAATCGCCCGCCGCTGCTGCTCAGTCCATATTATATCTTTTTTAGCCATCAACCAGTGTCCCTATATCTGCTCGAGCACCTCAACCTTATTCACCGAAACCAACGGCCTGTAATCATTTATCTGCCAGTCGAACCGGCACAGCGATTTATACTCGCAATAACTGCACGCCGTCTGCCCGCTGAGTCTATAAGGCCCAACATCAATCCTGCCCGACGCAATCTCCTCGGCCAATTCGACTATCCTGTTCTCCGTAAACTTAAGGACCTTTTCAAAATCCCCCGGCCTCAACGCCCCGCTGATATTACCATAACCATATTGGTCGCCTTTTTTAGTAACGAAGAAATTATAAAATTTATTGCTATTCGACTTATCGAGCTGCTGAAAGAAATCGCCGTTGAATAGACCGTTTGCTTTATGACGGAACTTCTCAATTTTCCCGGGTATTTCATCAAGGACGGCACCTTCCACTTTCGCCTCAACCGGCATATAAAACGCACCCACAACATTCTCTACCTTTGAGCCGCCTGCGTTGCGAACCGCTAACATATAGATTGGCAGCTGCATATCCAGCCCGTAGTAGAACCTTGACCAGCTAAAGGATGCACCTCTGCGTTTGTAATCAAAAATAATAGCTGTTTTCCCATCGTCGGCGACATCAAGCCGGTCAATCTTGCCGTTTATGCTCAGCACCCGGCCATTTGAAAGCTCGATTTTGTATTCACCGATGTTGTCGATACTATTTTTTACATCTCCGAACGACACTTCCGACAACGCAGGCCTGAACCCGCCCGCACGAACCATCTCCGCAACAGCCAGAACACAATCTTCAAGCTCCTCAATGGCACAATAAATGATAAATTTATTGTGGGCGCTGTGGCCGACAAATTTCGATATAAAGGCGTCTGTCTGAACAAACTTCGACACCTCTTCCCTCAAAAATCCTAAAAGCTCCCCGCTTTCAATAGTCGCAAAATCCCTTCCCTCTGCGTTGACCCGCTTTAAAAGCGCATCCAGCACACAATGGTAAAATGCACCCACATCCAAAGGCCTGAGCTTAAACTCCTTTCGCTCTTTTAGCTCCAGCACATACCGGGCAAAATACCGATAGGGACACGCCGCAAAACTGCCCAGCCGAGTCGCCGAGCTTTTTATCTGCCCGCCGAAAAACCGCCCGACCATCTCTTCATCTAATTGCGCACTATTGTCATAATCTATCGCCGACAAAACAGCCGCCCCCAACCCCGCAAGCTGCTCATCGGCACAAATATCCTCTAATAGTCTTCCCAGCCGCTCGTCCAGCCCCTCTTGTGAGGGGCGGGGCTCGTCAGAAACCCCGTTCGAGATACGCTTCACGAGATACGCTTCACGAGACACATCTTTGCCTAATCGGCTGCATAACACCTCAGCCAGCTCATACTCGCTATTGACCTTCTCAATCTCGACCTGTCCGCCCGCAATCGATTCTTCGCCAAGACCCTCGAACAACGATTCCACAGCCGTTATAAACTCCGACCTCGCTACGGCACTGCCGCTGTCATCGGCCAGAGGATACGTAACACACAGAAACCGGCTCGGCCGGGTAAACGCAATGTAAGCCAGGTATTGCCGCTCGGTCAATCTCTCTGCCGCCGTCGCCGCTAATGCAAAATCCGCCGACCCCGCGGCAGTGCGGTCCTCATCGGTCAATATACCGCCGAAACCCACCGGAACGGGAAACCGGCTCTGAGTGGCCCCAATTAGAAAAACCGCCTTCAAATCGGGATGTCGGCTGCGCTCGATGGAGCCGACAAGAACCTCATCCAGCGTCGGCGGAATAAACGCCAGCGCCAGCTGTGAAAAAGCAGAACCGACAATCGCAATCAAATCTTTGCTCGCCATCCGCTGCTCGCCGAAGACCTCGACAAGCTCGTCAAATACGTCTATCAATCTCTCATAAAATTGCCGATGCTCGTTGACGGATGCGTAATCCCCTCTTTCCAGACACTGTTCAATCCACTCCTCAATCTTTTCGCGAACACCCAGCCCGTCGAGAAAATCAAAGATGGCCCTCGTAAACTCCCCGGCGCCGACCGTTTTTGCCGAACCCTCACCCAGGCCGAGCTTGTCTCGAAGCTCCAGCAACGGCCCGCTGACGTCCCGCCGGACATCGTTTATTCGCCGCTCATCAAAACCCCCGTCATTTTTACCCGCAAAATCCCAGTCCCTGTCACTCAGCCAGTCGCCACCCGTAACGCCGAACGCAACACAGTAATTCTCTAACAGGTCAACCCCGTAGCGCTCTATCGGCACAAGGTCGCTTTTGAGATACGCAAAGACATCGCTGCTGGAAAAACCACCGGCTGCCGCCTGCAAAGCTGAGCAGATAAACCCCACAACCGGATGCTGACTGGCCGATTTTCGCTTATCAATAAAAAACGGTATCCCGTAATCGTCAAAATACGCCCTTATATAATGTTCGTAGCTGTCGATGTCCGATGCAATAACCGCTATGTCACGGTATCGGCAATCTGCTTCTTTAACCAATCGCAGTATCTCTCTTGCGACAAATCGCACCTCTGACCGCCCGTTCGGCGCCGATATAATGCGAACGTTATCCGCCGCAGCGATTTTAGACGGCTTCGGCCCAAATACATTGCCTTCAATATGAGCAAGCTGCGGACAGCCGGCGAACCTGACCGCCTCTTTTAAGATGACCGGCTCAGCTAATTGAAGCTTACATCTTCTTATCATTTCAACAAGCTGATAGTACGTCCGCTCGGTCGGATTAAACAAACCGGCCGGGTCGATACTCTCGACACTCGGTCTTTTCAAATCTATCTTCGACGCATCCAGACACATCGCAATCTGCACATCAGCCGCCGCCTTCAAAAGCTCAGCTAACATTTCAAGCTCAGCGGTCGTAAAGCCCGCAAAGCCGTCAACCCACACGCTCGCACCTTTAATAAATTCCGCCTCCGAAATCGCCACACGAGACTTGCTTAACTGAACATCAGGGTCAACGAATTTGCCCTCGATAAATCTTAAGTATTCCTTAAAAACCACCCCGATATCGGCAAATTTCAAAGCGGCTAAATTATTACGCTCGTCCTTCTGCAATTCGCCGACTAACTGCTCAACATCCTCCGGCGTCTTCGCATATCGGCTCAACTCAGCAATCGTCTCAGCCATCTGCCGGCCTAATCCCGCCCCTCTTATGAGGGGCGGGGCCGCCGGCGACCCGAACACCTTTAACCTGTCGCCGTTATCACGCAAAATCCTCTGGATTATCATTTGCTGACCGAGCTGCGAAACAGCCGGCCTGGCCGTATTCTTACCCGAAACCAAAAATCTCAATCGGTCAAACGAAAGAACGTGCAATCTGCTGTAACCCCCCACCCTTTTATCAGACAGAATCGCACGCTCGGCCTGATACGTCGCCTGCTCCGGCACAAGCAAAATCAACGACTGTTCACCGGCGCCCTCCACCAGCGCATCAACAATCGCCTTTACGCAATAGCTGGTCTTGCCCGTACCGCTTCTGCCCAATATAAATCGAACCGCCATATAAACCTTCCCGGATTTGAACTTACTTCTTACCCGCTTTTTACCACAAATCCGGCCTCCTTTCAAATCCCGTTTTTCAACGCTCCGACATACGATATACGAATATGTTGCTTTTTGCCGCCTGCGCTGATAATTTACTCACAAAACTGTTTTAGCGAACCGTCCCCCGCTCAGCGCTGGGCGGGGTTGGATGAGAGGATTTTGTATGGCCGTGAAGGTGCTCGGAATCTCGACAAGCCCACGGGCCAATAGCAATAGCGACCTGCTTCTAAAACAAGCTTTGGCCGGCGCGCAATCCGCCGGCGCACAGACCGAATACATCCGGCTGTGCGACCTGAACATCGCCGCCTGTATCGAGTGCAATTCCTGCTACGAAACCGGCAAATGCAAAATCGAAGATGACTATCAGATGCTCTCGGCAAAAATGCTCGATGCTGACCGGCTGATTTTCGCAACCCCCGTATTCTTTATGACCGTCTGCGCACAGGCAAAAATGCTCATCGACCGCTGTCAGTGCCTCTGGGCACACAAGGTCATCCTGAAAAAACCGCTCTCCTCCGCCGGCAGAGACCGAAGAGCAATGGTCATCGCAGTAGGCGGCTCAAAAAGCAAAAAAATGTTCGACAGCATCCGCCTGACGATGAGTTCTTTCTTCGAGGTGCTCGATATGAATTACGCATTAAATTTATTCGTCAACAACGTCGACGCCGCAGGCGACATCGAAAAACACCCAACAGCAATGAACCAGGCCTACCACCTCGGAAGCCAATTAACCGCCATCGAGCAAGACAGCAAATTAACGAATCAATGAGTGGTAATTCTGCATGCGATTGAGTTTAACCCACTGATAGAGGGTTTTAGCTTGCTGTTAGAGTAATAGCAACAGTGGGAGAGGTCAAGCAAGAGGGATAGCAACAGGGGGAGAGATCAAACAAGGGGGTACGAAAAAATTTTCCCTATATTATAGAAGGGCGTTTGCGTTCTGGACATGCGAAAGAGGCCTGTATTGATGTGAAAAAGGTGATTTGTCTCCTTTTTTTATATGGGCAAGTTTTGGCCAGTTAAAAATTTTAGAAAAAATTAACAAAAATTAACAGGATAAAGCAGAAAGGAGGTGGAAATGGATAAAAGCAGACTATCCTATGGGGCCCAGAGGGGTAGGCTGGGTGAGACCATAAGTAGCTTCCTGAAGAAGGAAGTAGCTTATGGTGGAAGTATCCTCACAGATGGCACCAGGCTGTATAGCTATATGGTTGTCATCGGGGAATGGGTTGGGGAGGCCATTGAGCTTCCCAATAGTGGTGAGTTCTACAGTAGAACCACCACGAGACACAGGAATATGCTGAAGGATATGGCTACGTCCAGAGGCATACGGTTGGTTGAACTGTAGCCGTAGTCCATTATAGATGGGGGGCAATTGGAAATGTTCCTTTGCCCCCCTTCTCAGCCTTTTTAATGAGATTAAATGATGAGAAAAAAGAATGTTGATATTCACATAGGAGAAGCTCCTGGGTTGCTGTTTATACCAGGCCCTCCACCCAAAGTAAGTGAAACGACTCCGCCAGAGAGAATACTCGTAATAGCCATTCCTGCTTTGTATGTGCATGTAAGGGATTTAGTGATAGCCGACCAAACAGCACGTTGTTTACAGGAAAACGCTAAGGATGTGGACCAATTGATGCGAGAACTCCTAAAATATAAACCATCTCCAGACACTTCTGTCGAGGAAATTGGTAATGGCACAACTTTTACTGATCCAACAATTTTTAATATTAAAGACTGGCTTAAAGGGAATGGCGGAGTCGTGCTTGACAATGAATCTTAGGCAAAGAGAACAGGTAGCCAGAGAATATGATAAAGTTCGACTGCAGTTCTCTTGTGATTATCGGGAATTGTTGAAAGAATATCTCAAAATTCAAAATCCTTCTCCGCTCTTTGCCTTTTTAACATACTTCGCCGCCTCTTTTCTTCCAATCGCCTCCGGCGTGCATATCGCGGCACCGCCGTCTTTTTCCGTATCGGCCTCGTCCTTAACACCTCCCTCAGCAGCTCGCCCAACCGCTCAACCGCAGCTCTGCTGTTCGCCTTCTGCGTGCGATACCTCTGCGAAGCAACCCTCACAACACCATCCTTATTCGCTCGTGTCCTAAGCCGCTTCAGTATCCGCCTCTTTTGCACATCGGAGAAGCTCCCGCACCTCGCCACGTCGAACAAAACCGTAACCCGCGTACTTACTTTATTGACATTCTGTCCCCCCGGCCCGCCGCTGCGGGAAAACTTAAAGACAAGCTCGTCCTCGCAAATCCCAATCTTGTCCGTAATCTCAATCACACCAAATCACCCTGACAGTTACTTCTCTTTCATATACGGATACCGGAAGTCCCTCGGCGGCAGAAACGTCTCCTTTATCGCACGAGGCGACACCCACCGCTCCAGGTTAAGCCAGCTGCCCGCCTTGTCGTTTGTCCCTGACGCCCGCGTGCCGCCGAACGGCTGCTGCGCCACCACCGCACCCGTCGGCTTGTCGTTCACATAGAAGTTGCCCGCCGAGTGACGAAGCGCCTCCATCGCCTTTACTACCGCACCACGCTCCAGTGCGAATATCGAGCCGGTCAAAGCATAAGGCGACGTCCGGTCGCACAACTCCAGCGTCTCGTTGTACTCACCTTCCGGATACACATACACCGTCAAAACCGGCCCGAATATCTCTTCCACTATCAGCTTCGACTTCGGGTCTTTCGTCTGAACAACGGTCGGCTCGATAAAATACCCCCTCGAGCTGTCACATCCGCCGCCGATGAGGATTTCCATATCCGGCGACGTCCTGGCGTACTCAATATAGCCCTTGATGGTCTCAAACGCCTTCTCATCGATAACCGCACCCATAAAGTTTCTAAAGTCGGTTACATCTCCCATCCTAATATCCCGGACCTCGTCCAGCAGCCGCTTTTTGACATCCCCCCACAGCGAATCCGGGATATACGCTCGCGACGCCGCCGAGCATTTCTGCCCCTGATACTCGAACGCACCCCGAACAAGTGCCGCCGTCAGCGCATCAACATCGCAGCTGGTATGAGCGAATATGAAGTTCTTCCCGCCGGTCTCCCCGACGATTCGAGGATAAGAGACGTATTTACGAATATCCGAACCAACCGCCAGCCATATCGTCGAAAATACGTACGTGCTTCCCGTAAAGTGAATACCGCCTAATCGAACGTCGTCCAGCGCCGGCGGGCCGACTATCGGCCCCGCCCCCGGCACCATATTGATAACCCCCGGCGGCATACCCGCCTCCTCGAGAATCTTCATAATAAAGTATGCCGGCAGCACCGCCGAAGACGCCGGCTTCCAGACCACCGTGTTACCCATCAACGCCGGCGCAGTCGGCAAATTGCCCGCAATCGACGTAAAATTAAAAGGCGTCAACGCCAGAACAAACCCGTCTAACGGACGATGCTCCATATAGTTCAACACCCCCGGCGTCGACATCGGCTGGTCGCCGTAAACCTCTTCCATAAAATGCGGATTGAACCGCCAGAAATCCACCAGCTCACATGCGGAATCTATCTCCGCCTGGTACGGCGTCTTGCTCATATTGAGCATCGTCGCCGCATTAAGCGTCTGACGATACTTGCCGGCCAACAACTCCGCCGCCTTCAGCAAAACAACCGCCCGCGATTCCCACGGCATCTCGCCCCAATCGCGCTTCGCCGCCTCCGCCGCATCAACCGCACGCTCGACAAACACCGCATTGCCCCCGTGATACCTGCCCAAAATATGACGGTGGTCGTGCGGACAGCGAATGTCACCAAGCTCGCCGTTGCGAACCTCCTCGCCGCCGATTATCATCGGGACCTCCACCTGCCCACCGAGCATCCGTTTCAACTCGGCCTTCAGCTCCGCTCGTTCCCTGCTCGCCGGCGCATATTGCAAAATCGGCTCATTGACCGGCTGAGGAATATGAAAAATGCCGTTAAACATGCCTGCCTCCTTATCTTTTATCTGAAATCTTTTAATTTTGAATTTTGATTTGTCATTTTGCCTTTTGATTTTTAATCTTTGATTTGTAACTCTATTTCCTCCACGCTCATATCATCGAGCTCTAACACAACCACGCCCGACCTTTCCGTCAGCCAATCGGTCGTCTCCCCCGGATTGATTACAAGGGTCTCGCCGACCCTGCGGATATCCCGCTTATGGGTATGCCCGTAGATAACGAGGTCGTATTTACCGCTCTCAGCCACCTCGTCCAGTACGCTCGGCTTGTGCGTCATAAAAATCCTTCTGCCGCCAATCTCGCCCCTGTAAGGGTCATCGTAAATCTCGCCTCCAAACCCCCTTATCTCGCTTGCCAATAAGAGCTTCTCACCGTCGTTATTGCCGAACACAGCTATAAACTTCGCAGCCGTAACCTTTGCAAACGCCTTCGCCGTAAACGGCGATATTATATCGCCGGCGTGCAAAATATAAGCCACTTTCTTCTCATTGAAAACCTCTACAGCCATAAGCGAGTTCTGATGATGGTCATGGCTGTCACTTATAATCCCGATTTTCATTTCCTACTCCTTCAAAAACGCCCTGTCCGCCAAAAACGTCAATTATCAATCATCACCAACCGATTATCAATTGAAAACTTCGATGTTTTTACACGTTCCCTCTTCGACACTGCACATCCTTTCTTGTTTAGCCGTCGCCGGTTTGCCCCGTTGTTAGAAGTAAGCCGTCAACTTCTAACGGGGCACGGCGACGTAATGTCATTGCGAGGAGCGAGGCGACGAAGCAATCCCAACAACTAAAAACTTAAAACTCAAAACTCAAAACTAAATTGGCTTGACGCCAATTTACTTTCCCCCTGTCTTCTCTTTTTCCATTGACTTTTTCGTCTTTAATCTTTAATTTCGAGGTATTATGGACATCATTCTTTACCTCATTGCCGGCCCGTTGTTTTTGATATCGTTAGCCGGACATTTATATGTAAGAATCCGCCTGCGTCCGAAGGATGGCTCTGATTTGGACGACTATTATTACGAATTTGAGGACCGCCACCCCGCTTACGCAAGGTATTTGAAGTGGTCGAGAATCACCTTCGCCGCCGCCTGTCTCGCTGTATTATTAATCTTCCTCGCCGCCGTAATCTAACTTACCTCCGTCACTTCCACCGCAGCAAAGGCCCGATGTTTCACGCAATACGAGTTTGTTTAACCGCCGCCGAAAAACCCCTCTTTTTACAATCTGAAACTGTTTGCTTTAGAGGAGGTTAGGTGGTAAGATTCTGACCAAAGCTTTCCTTCGTAAAAGCATTGGGGTAATAGCTAAATGGCGAAGAAATTGCCGGTCATAATAGACAATCGTAGTGGTAACACTTGAGTTTTCAACTGGCAAGGCACATGCAGGCCGAAATTGTCTGCTGAAGATATAGAGCATTATTACGAGCTCGTTGTGGTTTTGGATGAAACTATAAAGATAATGAAACAAATCAATGAAACAATCGAAACCCACACCGGCTGGCCAATAAAATAGAGGAGTAAGATGGCTTCAGATTTTGATAAGCGCGTAGCAGATCAACAGGTAGAATGGCGCAAGCGCAATATTGCCACCGAAGAGATGGGCGTTCAAAACGGTTTGAAGAGGCCGTGGATATTGCCTGAAAATCTCTGGAAGGACGGGTTATGGGAGGGCATAAAAGACTCTCTACCTGAATATCTTAAGAAAGAAAAAATCCAGAGGCATAAAGGCTGCCACAACCTCAAGAGTTCCTGGATGCTCTGTGCAAATCTGTATTTCCCTTTCCGCAAGGACAAAGACTTGCTGGCGAGCTTTTTGAATAAGCTTGTAAGCGATAAAATCAGGACTGTAGATCAGATCGAGCTGGAATATGCTGAAGGCGGAGAGTTGAACCCAACTGAGCTCCTTGGGGAGCCAGGAGGGACGAGAGGGGCAAATCAGACCTCGCCTGATGTTGCATTTATCGTAAATGGAGGCAAGGGACTTATTTTGACCGAGAATAAGTACACGGAGCATTCATTCTATCCTTGCTCAGGGCGGAAGCCTTCTTATAACAACCCGGATATTAAGAGATGCCTAGATATTGAAAAACTCTTGAGCAGTACAAAAGACACGTGCTATATGAATAACTGGGAAGATGATCAGCGTACCAACAGAAAATACTGGGACTTTATTAAAGTCTCTGAGGACGCAAAACGAACACTCAAAAGATGTCCCGCTGCTACGGCAGGTTACCAGCTTTTTAGACAGCAGGCATTGGCAGAGGGTATTGCGGAAAGAGGCGATTATGAGTTCGTAATCTCATGTGTGGCCTATGACCATAACAACCAGGCTCTTATAAGCTGCTTAAAATCGACCGGAATAGATGACTTCAGAGCTGGATGGGGTGGCCTCTTTGAAGGCAAGGCTGAGTTTGAAAGCTTCTCGCATCAACAGTTTGTCAGTTGGGTTAGAAAGAACGACTCCAACGACAAGTGGAAAGACTGGCTATCATACATTAAGGACAGATACGACTATTAACCATAACAAATCGATGAAACAATCGAAACCTACACCGGCTGGCCAATAAAAAAGGAAAGGAAATATGTATGGAACGCAAATTCGGAGTAATTTTGCTGTCAGTCATGTTTGCTTTAGTATTCGGCTGCAGCAAAGACAAGGCTGGTGTTTCGGAAGAAGATAATGCAACAAAAGACTCTATTGAGGAAACCAGGCAGGTGGATGTAGGGCCTGAGAAAGTTAAACTGACGACGAGTATGGGTGATATTGTCATTGAACTTAACGAGGATGCTGCACCGGTTACCGTAAAGAATTTTCTCAGGTATACGGAAGAGCGTTTTTACAATGGAACAATATTTCATCGGGTCATGCCGAACTTTATGATTCAAGGTGGTGGCTTCAGTGCAGATATGATACAGAAACCGGCTCATGAGCCGATTATCAATGAAGCAAATAATGGTCTGAAGAATGACAGAGGTACTATCGCAATGGCACGGACCAACAACCCCAACAGTGCGACCTGTCAATTCTTTATCAATCATACAGACAATGATTTCCTGAATTATGGTGGTCCCAATAAGCCCGGCTATGCGGTGTTTGGGAAAGTTGTAGAAGGTATGGATGTAGTAGATAAAATTGCCTCTGTCCGGACCGCCAATAAGGGGCGGTATGCCAACGTTCCGGTTATCGCAATAGTGATAGAATCAGCCAGGGTCGTCTCGGATAAATAACAGGCCAAGCTGTAATCTCTCTGCTGCTGGCCAATAAAATAGCAAAGGAAATGAAATTAGAAAGAGAATTTGAACGTATTAAGCTTGACCACCACGAAGCTTTAAAAGCTACAGCAGCAAGGGTCGTCTTAGGTTCTTCGGTAATCCGTGTTTTTGAAAAGGGAACCAAGAAAAAACTGATGCCTGTGGTGGCAAGAGTTAGAATAGATGGGCTATATAATGTAATAAACCAGCAACAATTTAAACTCTGGTTTGAAAAAGAATTGAATAGGATTGCTTCAGCGGTGCGTGAAACAAACCGGAATAACCTTAGGACAAATGCAGGATAAAGAGCAGAAGAGTCCAGTAAATCGCTTTGAAATCGCTTGTGAGGTTGTTTTCCTCGCAATAGTGGCAATAGTAGTCTATGGGGGAGGAATATTATTGTTAGGCAAACCAATCAGTCGCTATATGCCAGTTTGGTTTCTTAATCCTCTGTGTTTCTTTTCTATTTTGGCATTGGATACCATTTGGATTGTTGGAATGAAATTTTGGCGTCCTAAGAACATAACGATAAAGATAATAAAGAAAATTCTATATGTTTTGGTGCTTGCTTTATCTGCTTCAGTCTTAACTTCTTGGTTTATGATAAAGCTATTAAGGGGTATACTATAGTATGAAATTAACCTTTCTTTTATTCAATATTTTGTAGTTGAAAGGAATAAAACGCTATGAAAAGGCAAAATTACATTAAATTGGTATTCCTTGGGGTATCTTTGGGGTTGTGTATATCATCATACGGCTGGGAAAACAAAGCGACACCTCCCGCGTTAACAGAAAAGTCTATTGCTGATTCTGTAATAGATGATTACATAAAAAATCAGCTGGGTATAGATGGAGGAGTTAACTCGGAGTTGCAATCTGATGTTGATTGGTACAACGCATATATAAGGAAGCGAATGGAGAGGGGGGGAGTGGAAAATCCGGGCAAAACAAACAGAACCATTTTAGAGTGGCTAAAAGCAGGAAGTAATTACGAAGATGAAGACATCTACATCGACAAACCGCCTGAAGAGGCCCAGAGACTCAAAGACTTCATACGTATGAGAGAGGACTATTTCCTTGAAGTCCCTGAAGACCTTAAACCGAAGGAAATTGCAGTCAAACTGTCCGCGTTAAAAACCCTTTGTCAGTCAATCTGCGAAAAACCGAATAGCTGCAAGCGTTCTCCATGAAGGGTATATGTTACCAATAATCAGAGCGTAGGCAAAGGCAGTCGCAGTAATGCGTATAACAAACCAACAATAGGAAATATTAATCTAAACCCTCCGAGCACCAAAAATCCTATAAGAATAAACATTCCATATTGAGCAAATTTATTATAAGCGTTAATGGCTTCTGGAGATTTTAATTGGGCATAAACCATCTTGGAGCCGTCCAGTGGCGGTATAGGAAGCAGGTTGAAAACAGCTAAAATAAGATTAAACAATATGCCAAGCAATACAAAATTACCCAATGTTGTTTGTGCTTTCAGATGCAAGAGATGGAAAGTGCCAGCCAAAATAAGGGCAAGCAGTATATTAGAAACAGGGCCTGCTGCCGACACCTTGAATATTTGTCTTTTGCTAAGAATTGCAAAGTTGACAGGAACAGGCTTTGCCCAGCCGAAATGTGCAATAAGCGGCAATATAATCGTGCCTAATAGACTGATATGCGCTAAGGGGTTCAGAGTCAGCCGCCCCATTCTCTTGGCAGTATCATCACCATATCTATAGGCCATCCATCCATGGGCATATTCATGAATGGTTAATGACACAAGGAATATAGGAAGAATAAACAAAAAGCCTAAAATTCGCGTTTCTGACATAGTATCTCATAAAGTACAAAAATATATACATCGCTTTAATTATATAAAGACCATACCAAGTAACACCTGAAAAATCAATAATTCATGCTAATCTGTCTATTGATATAAGAAAGTACCTGCTGATAGGGGGAGGTTTTTGGGGAGTATTATAGAGATTGCCGCTAAACCAAAGCATAGAGTTGTTTTTGATAAATCACTTGAACTTGGACATATCTGGAAAGCCAGTCTAATAAACAACATCATAACAGCAATTGACGTTAAAAAATATGAGAGTGAAATACTAAAGAACTTAATGAAAAAATAGCAAAACAATCGACGCCCACACCGGCTGGCCAATTGCCTTCACGGCCTGACGGCGGACTTGCCTGCCCCTGTAAGCAGTTAGCAGGGGTGTGGCTAAAAATAAAAAAAATCCCCTCCTCAAATCCCTCATTCTCAAAACCATGATTCTTAAAGCACTCCATAAGTATATATGCATATACTAATATACTTCTACTAAACCCCTCTGTGCTCTCGGTGTGCTCTGTGGCAGAGGAGTTTTTAGTTTTGGGGCAGATGTGCTTTGTGGCCAAATAAATGCAGTGTCAACCCATGTTAATCCGTGCCCAGTTAGAAATTGACGTCTTATTTCTAACGGGGCGTGGCTGATTTTCTCCGCACAATCCGTGAAATCCGCGTCTATTTTTTCTTTGTGTCTTTGTGCCTTAGTGGCTAATTCTTATCCTGAAATCCTGTCAATCCTGTCCAAAAAGTCTCTGCGGTCTTTGCGCTCTCCGCGGTTAAAAAACGTCT
>CAYONQ010000061.1:0-17602 GCA_964405375.1 uncultured Pirellulales bacterium | reverse complement strand
AAATCAACCAATTAACCGGTTAACCATTTTTAGGCAGGATTATTCTAAACGTGCTTCCCTTTGCCGGTTCGGACTCAACTGAAATTTGACCTCTATGCGAGTCTATTACTTCCTTGCAGAAGGCAAGACCAAGGCCGTAACCACCGTCTTGTGAAGAGGGCTTCTCATTTGTGTTCGCAGTGAAAAACGGTTCAAAGATATTCTCTAAATCCGCCGGTTCAATCCCGCAGCCGGTATCGCAAACTTCTATTTGAACAGCGTCAGGACCTTCCTGAGCTTTGATGGTTAAGATACCGCCGCGCGGTAGCATTGCATTACGGGCGTTAAGAATCAGGTTCATCAGGACCTGCTGAATCTGCACCGGCACCGCCCGGACCGCCGAATCTTCGGGAATTTGAATTTTCACCGTTATCCCGTCTTTCGCAAAATCCCGGCACAGACAGCCGAAAATCTCGTCAACCAGCGTAATCAGCCGGACGTCCTTTTTCTCCTGTGGCTCACTGTTCGCCACTGCAAGCATACTTTCCATAATCTTCGAGGCGTGCCTGCAATTTCGGACGGTTTTCTGCAGCGCCTTTTCGACCAGACCATTTTCACCCGGATTCTTCAAGGCAACATCCGCATAGTTGGCCACAGGGGTAAGCAAATTGTTGATTTCGTGGGCTATCATAGAGGTGGTCATACCGATGTTGGCAAGGGCCTGGAGCCGGCCAATCTGCAATCTCAAGCCGTTATTTTCCGCCGTAAGGCGTCCTGTGGACTGCTGTTGATTTGCCAGCTGTTTATGCAGAGAAAGCCGTTTTTCGATAATACTTGTCAAACCCCTGTTCCCGCTATAAAATACTGTTCAGTCTTGCGTAAGGCATCTGCCGTTAGGCATCCTGTGGATAACTCTTTACTTATATCGACCTCTAAGACGATTTTTCTTGAACAATGTCTCTGCTATTTGCTGCAGGGAGACGTACGAGATACGAATCACCAGTCACGAACAATGAAGTATGAATGAGCAAAGGATTTTAGAGCAGCTTTTGGCACTATTGGAGGCAAACAGCGTTACTGTCCGCACCGAGCCGCTTGGCGGGGCCGGCGGGGGGCTTTGTACCGTGAAGGGACAGCCGTTCTTCTTCGTCGATACCCAGGCCTCTTCGGGCGAAGTGGCGGCCCTTTGTGCTGAAGCAGTGTCAAGAATAGTGGATATTGAAAACGTATACATCAGGCCGGAAATCCGGCAATTTATCGAAAATCATACAAGCAGCAAAAAGGAGTAGCTTAAAAATGGCAGCGAAAAAAGCTGAAGCAGAAGCCCAGCAAGAGAAAACACCGACAATACTGGTCGTTGACGACAATCAGCAGAATCTTGAACTGCTACAGGCCTACCTTGAGAATATGGACTGCGAAACGGTCCCCGCATACGATGGGCCGCAGGCCCTGAAGATTATAGCAAACCAGCCGCCCGATTTGGTTTTGCTGGACGTGATGATGCCCAAGATGAGCGGCTTTGAGGTCTGCAAGAGGATAAAAAACGACCCGAAAACCACCGACATACCGGTGATTATGGTAACCGCACTTAACGAATTCGGCGACATTGAACGCGGCATTGATTCAGGCACCGACGACTTTATCAGCAAGCCGGTCAACAAGCTGGAGCTGTTAACAAGGGTCAAAACTATGCTGAAGTTAAAGCATCTAAGCGACAAGCTCGAACGCACATTGGCTTATTTAAGTGAACTGGAAAGGCAGACCCAGAAGGCAAAATAGGATTAGCAGAATAATCCAAGCAAAGCTATGCTATGCTATACTTATAGCCCTAAATACAACGACTCTCATTACCATTAAAAACATCCTTCCTGTATTTACAGCAAAAGCTGCTTTTATGAGACGTTCTATGGCTCGAATGTTAGCTTTTGGGCAGGGGGGGCAAACCATATAATCCGACAGACTTTCTAAAATCCCAACAATCCATACACCACACACAACCGCCACACACACCATACAAAACGGACGTCTGGGTAAGTAATTGGCCGGTAAGCAATTAACAACCCCTCGTTTATTGTCGATACAACTTAAGGAAATAAATAGTGAATAGGAAACCCGTATCTCCTTATCACGAGCAACGAGTTTATGAGTAAACTACTGGAAATTCTCGGCAGGGCGATAACAGCCGATACGGCCGATTTGATATGGCACTGGCTGAACACGGTCGAATTTCACAAGGCCAACAGTAAATCCGCACAATCGCAACAGCTAAGCAAAGTCATCGAACTGATAGCCGTCAGGAAACTCGAAACAGCCGCCGAACAGTTGCGCCTCTATCTTTTCGAGAATCCATCCTGTGCACGCGGTAGATTGGCATCAGCGGCAATATGCCTGTACGAAAACCAGTTGCAAAGTGCCATCGAAGAACTAAACTCGGTCTATCTGCGGCAGCCGAACAATACGATGGCACTTTATGCCCTTGGTCGCTGCTACGAACGACTCGGTAAAGAGTCCCAGGCAATTGAATTTTATCAGGATTGTCTGAAGTTTAAAAACTACCTCCAGCTTCCAAGACAACGTCTGGCTGCCATTTATCTCAAAAACAGCCAGTTGGAAAAGACCATTGCCGAATATGAGCTGTTAAGAAACGAGTATCCTGATGATATATCAACGCTTGTAATGCTCGGGCACCTGTACATTGCCAACGCCGACTACACCAGGGCCATTGAGACATTTAACATCGCAATTCTGATACATCCGGACAATTTCCCCATAGAAGACGATTATTTAAACCAGCTCATCGCCGACGGCCAGCTCCACGACGCAGCCGAGCAACTCGAGGACTTGTTGCAGGAACACCCCGAGAGGGTGGATTTAATTGTCAAATATGCCGACATCCTCAGTATGTTAGGCGCCACCGCCGACGCCGTTTCACAATACGAGGAGGCGCTGCGTATTCGGCCTGACTTTTTGGAAGCAACCATTAAGCTCGGCACACAATATCTACAGATAAATGCCCTCCAGCCCGCCGCACAACAATTCAATAGAGCCGTCGAGATAAACGACCAGATAGTTGATGCCTACCTCGGTCTGGCAACCGCCCAGAAATTGGCCGGCAACGTCCTCGATGCGACGGTGACGTTATCACTGGCTGCGGCAATTCAGCCGAACAGCTCATTGCTTTTCGCCGAGACAGCTACACTGCAATTCAAGGCCGGCTTCGGCGAAAACCCGACATCTCATAACTGGGACGACCCGGCCAATCTCATCGAAACCGTAATCACCGCACATCGCCAACAAATCGCCCATCGGCCGCAAAACCCCGACTTACACTATCGCCTCGGCGTCCTGATGATGGGTGTCGGAAGATTAAGCGACGCCATCAAGTCCTTCCAGACCGTGTTAGCGATAAATCCTACACACGCCAGAGCCAACAGCAAACTAACGGTCTGCCTGTTTGAAACAGACCAGAAGCAACTCGTGCTGGACCGGCTAACCGCCCCTGATTGTCTTGATAAGGATACGCTTGAGCTGCATTACAAAACGGCCTTGCTTTATTGCAATCGGCTGAAGTTCGCATCGTCGCTGATTAACCTTGACCATTTACTCGAAAACAATTTTACCTCCGCAGACGCAACGGTTAATATCTCGATTGTTCTCCAGAACCTCGGGCTATTGGACAGAGCAGCCGCTATGTGGGACAATCTCTCGGAAACCACCAATCAGGCGATAAATACAGACCATCCATTCCCATCCGGTGAGTTTTAAGCGGACAGTTTTTCCTACTTGAACCGAGATACATCAATGTTCAAAAAACCTGCAAACGCACAACCTAACGGTTTAGCCCAAAACCAGACCTGAATGAAACATAACATATATTATGGGACGTTGTTTGTGGTGTGTTTTTTTAGAAAATGGATTTTCGTGCTTTTTGAGCGGGTAACGGGTAATCTGCAAAACCACCCTCTATTTCATCTTTGTTCTGCCGGGCTGCGCAATGAAACCGGTTTGCCTAAAATTTCGTAATGCAGAATCGCCCTTTTCAGCTTATCAGGGTCGTCGGGGTCAAGGAGACGTTCCACAACAGGTTTGCTGACAGGTTGCCGAACTTCTTTTTGCTTGGGCCGCACAGACGGCATCGAGAGCGGCAATTTCGACACCTCCGGCACTTCCAGAGGCCGAAGCCGAATGCCCTCTTCTGTTTTGGCAGCATATTTTGGGACAGCCGGCTGGCCACGGCTAATCTTTCTCCGCGGCTGCTGGGCCACCGGGCGATACTCTCTCTGCTGCACAGGACCAAAAGTCTGCCTCTGTGGCCCCTTTGCACGCTCAGGTGGTCTGTGTGCCGGCCTGCCGGGCAATTGCTCCTCATCCTCCAGCTCGCCCTTACCCGCTGTCCTTGCCTTGATTATACCGCCGAGCACCCAGAAAACCGCCAGAGCCAAAACAAACAGTATGTTCGCCCAATCCCCAAAGTCACCTTTCCGGGCAGCCAACACTATTCGCACTAAAATATAACTCATACGTTTGGCGCTACCTTGTTATTCTTTCTTTGTCGGCTTTGCGATGGATTCTCTCATCGAGGTATCCGCAGTTATATTCTTCATTCGGTAATAGTCCATAACGCCGAGATTGCCTTTCTGGAAGGCCTCCGCCATAGCTAACGGCACCTTCGCCTCGTTCTCCACCACCAGCGCCCGCATCTCCTGCTCTCGTGCGAATGCCATGGCCCTGCGTTTTTCTGCCTCGGCCTGTGCCCGAACTAAATCTGCTTGGGCCTGGTTCTTCTGCAGCTCCGCCCCGACGTTCTCACCCACGTCCACATCTGCAATATCAATCGATAAAATCTCAAAGGCCGTGCCTGCATCAAGTCCTTTGGCCAGAACCGACTTGGAGATTTTATCCGGATTCTCAAGAACGCCTTTGTAGGTTATGGCACTTCCGATAGTGGTAACAATCCCTTCGCCGACCCGTGCGATAACGGTTTCTTCCGTAGCTCCGCCGATTAACCTTTCAATATTGGCACGAACCGTTACGCGCGCCTTGGCCTTTAACTGAATGCCGTCCTGCGCAACCGCATCGACAGTATCTTTGCCCTTTGTCGGGTCAGGGCAATCGATGACCTTCGGATTGACGCTTGTCTGGACCGCATCAAGTATGTCCCGCCCCGCTAAATCAATCGCCGTAGCCGTCTGGAGGGATAAATCTATATTGGCCCTGTTTGCAGCGATTAACGCACGCACAACATTCGGCACACGACCGCCGGCCAAATAATGGCTCTCTAAATCCCGAGTAGTTACCGTCAGGCCCGCCTGCACCGCCGTTATCTTGCTAAGCACAATCGTTTTGATATCGACCTTTCTCAGCCACATCCCAATCAGCTCGGAGAATTTAACATCCGCCCGCGATAGTTTGGCCTGTAGCCACAATCTGAAAAACTTTAGGAAAAGCAGGAAAAATATAAATACTACAAGTATAAGAATGACCATAATTGCCATCCCAACAACCCTTGCAGGATTGCCCGCTGCCAGGATTATATTTGCCAAGTTACACATCTTTGTTCCCTTTCATTAACTTGTTTCCATTTCTCGCACAGTTAGCTGTGTGGCTTCCACGTGGATAACCTTGACCTTTTTACCCTTATCAACATAACCGGCTTCAGCGACGCATTCAACCCTTCGTCCTGAAAAATCGCACATCCCTACCGGCCGTAACGGCGTAAGCACCACACCCTCAGCATCGAGCATCCTTTCCAACCGGTCTGTATCGGGTATAGCATCGCCCTGCTGCCGGCTCGGCGGCGTCAGCGTAACGCTTTTGCCGAACCTGGTCTTCGGAAATACCTTGTAAGCGATTATCACAACCGTCGGTATCATTATAATGGCAATAACTATGCCTGCCCAGCCGGCCTGCATACTGTGGTGGAAAAATATGGCCACCCCCCCTATCAGACAAGCCAGTGCACAAATGCTGATTAGCCCCCCGCTCGGCACAAACACCTCAGCTATTATCAACACCGCACAGGCAAAATACAAAAAAACAGCAAAAACAAGCCACCAGCCCATCGATTATATCCTTAATTCTTATGATTCGTTCCTTATTGCCATTACCACGACCCTGTTGCCGTGAATCTCGACTATCTCCGCTTTGCTGCCCTTCTCAAGAAACTCGGCCTCTGCCACACAATCGATTATTGCATCGCCGAACCTCACCTTTCCCGTAGGCCGAAGTATCGACACCACCTCGCCTACGTCACCCACCCTTACACCTACGGACTTACTTTCGGGCGGGGCCGTTATACTGACCTCCATTTCATCGCCACGCTTTGCGGCAGTCGGCACAAGTATCAGCCCGCTGAGAAACTGCACTCTCGGCAAATATCTCGTCAGAAGCCACGCCAGAACGACGAAACCCATAAAGCCCAGCGCTATCCCCAATGCCCCGTGTGTAAACAGTTGCCAGTCAAACTGGGTCTGCGGCCAGGGCAATCTGTCCGGCGGATTCTTGATAAGCATACCAAACAGCCCTGCAAATATACACATTATCCCCAAAAAACCCACAACGCCGAAGCCGGGCAGGACAAAAATTTCAACCATCAAAAGAAGCAGCCCCACGATGAACAACGCCACCTCCACCCAGTTAGCCATTCCCACAAGGTATTTGCTGCCGATTATAACGGCAAAGCATATAACCGCCACCAGTCCCGGCAGCCCCACGCCCGGCGTGCTAAGCTCGACATAAACCCCTAACAACGCAAGCATAACAAGCACACCCATTACCGCCGGTGAATTCAGCCATCGCACCATTTCTTCCGACCAGTTTGTCTCAAGCACCATCGGCTCACCTGTAAAGGTTACGCCGTCGCGCTTGGCCAGAAAGCCCAGCGCCGCCGCCCTGCCTTCGACCACCGCCCTTGCTACGCCGTATTCAAAGGCCCTGGAAGCGGTCAGCGTCAAAAGCTCATCGTCCCCGATAATTAACTCCTTGTTGTCTATATCATAACTGTTAGGGTCTTTGGGCAGCTTGTCACCTTCGAAAAACTCATCCTCACCGCTTTCCAGGTTTTTCACTTTATAGACCTCTGTCTGCATACTGACCATTGCCTTCAGCAGCACCGCAGGATAGCCGTTTGCCTCGGCCGCCCGGTCAAAGGCCGCACGCGTAAAGCTTTCGACCTTCTCCCGCTCGACACCCTCAAGCTTGCTGCCGAGCGCAACAGGGGCACAATCACCTATAGTAGTGTTTTCGAGCATTATTATATCTTCGCACGACACACTTATCATTGCCCCCGCCGATATTGCTTCTGTGGTTATGTAGGCGACCGTATGTGCCTTTTTACCTACCTCAAGTATAAAATACTTGGATATATCGTCGCCGGATTGCAAAAGCCCGCCGTACGTCTCTATCTCGTAAATCAGGTATTCCGCCCCCTCATCGAGAGCGATTTGAGTTCTTCGCTGGACAGACTTATAAAGCCCATCGTCAATCATACCCTTACATACGATTACCGCCGCCTTCACGGTCGGCCTTTCGTCGGCGAGATTATCTGGCTCAGCGGTCAAAACCGCCCCCCCTGCTGCCGGCAGGCACATCAGGACAAAGGCAAATTTCAGAAATAAATTCTTCATATTCAAAATTTTACCTTTATGTCGCACGAATGGCAATATAAAGATAGAATATTTCGCATCTTCCTGGTTTTGAATGCTTGTTTTGTCATCCCCTGGTGCACCCGCCGAAAACGAACTGCACCTATCCCTCACATAGGTTCCCGATATGGCTGACGCTGCTCGTAAAGCTCCAGCCGCCTGCGGATATCTTTGGCCAGCTCCGCATCCTGGGCCGAAGAGGCCGAGGCAATCGCCGCTTGCGCGGTCAACACCGCCTTGTCAAACTGACCGGCAGAAGCGTATGCCGCCGCCAATATGTCAAGGGTATGTGCACTTTGATACTTCGTTAATTTAGCTGCGCGCTCGGCGAACTCTATCGCCTCGTCAGCGTCCCGCAGATTTGGGTTGGCGTGTGTGCTTAAAATCCACGCTACCTCGTTCAAGGCCGTCACATAGTCGGGCCCTAAACGCACCGCTTCTCTAAGATGTTTAATCGCTTCATCGAATCGTCCGACCACTTTCAGCCCCCGCCCCAGGTTGCTGTGCACCAAGGCATCGTCGGGGTTGATTTGCAATGCCCGACGATAATAGCTGATTGCCTCGTCAGACTTACCCTGTGCCGACAGCACCCCACCCAGATTGTTATACACCCTGGCATCGTTCGGCTGTCCCTGCAATGCCTGGCGATAGTGACTTATCGCCTCGTCAAGCCTGTCCTGCAACCTTAGCGCATTGGCTATGTTGTAATGGGTTTTAACGTCATTGGGCCTCACAGCCAGCACACGACGATAGTAACTTATTGCCTCCTCAATCCTGCCCTGCGACTGAAGCACAACGCCTATGTTGTAATTGGCTTCCGCAGATTCACCGTCGAGCTGCAATGCACGATGATAGTATCCGACCGCCTCCTCAATCCTGCCCTGGGATTGAAGTGCATTACCCAGGTTAATGTGAATATCAACATCATTCGGCTTAAACTGTAATGCCCAAAGATAGTGCTGGATTGCCTCATTAAGCTTGCCCTGCGACTTAAGCACGTTAGCCAAGTTATAGTGCGCCTCCACCGAGTCAGACTTGAACTGCAGTGCCTGACGATAGTGACTTGTTGCCTCATCGAATTTACTCTGTGCCGCTAATGCGATACCCAGATTATTGTGCACCTCGGCGGAATCGGGCTTGATTCGCAGCACCTCCCTGTAGTGCATAATGGCCTCATCGAACTCGCCCTGCTCAGACAGCACTACACCCATGCTATTGTGTGTTACCTGTTCATTCGGGGCCAGCGCCAGCATACGCCGGCGATGGGTCGGTGCATCCTTCCAGTAAACAAGATGTCCCCGCGTCGAAAACGCCTCCAATCCAGCTAAAACTACCACGACCGCCAGCGTGCCGACCTGTCGTAACCTCCTCGCCGATAAGCTCGCCGCCCCATCCAAGAACCGCCCCAAAAAGTACGCCACAACCAGGATTATCCCCACAAACGGCAGATACGCATGCCTGTCTGCCGCAATACAATCCTGAAACCCGATAATCCCCATCGCCGGAAGTATCGCCACAAAGAAAAACAGCCAGCCTGTTACTATCGCCCGTGTCCAGCGCAATGAAATCACTAACGAAGCAATCAGCACACATGTGCCGACGACTCCACCCAGCACCTTCGGATTCGACAAATCCATCGGCTGCGGGAACGGGTAGTATAACGAAAGGTTGGCAGGCCAGGCCATATTGGATAAATAAAGAACAATATTGTGACAGACAACCAAAACTACCCCAGTCGGGCCGTATGCTTCGGGCATCCTGACCCCGAAGGTTCTCCTTTGAGAGATAAATATCACAAGTCCAAAGATAGCACCAATAGCGAAGAGCGGTATTTTTTCTAAAATCGTCTTTTTGCTCAACCTCCGCAACGGCCAGTATTCCAGCAGTACCATCAGAATCGGCAGTGGTATGCTCGTTGGTTTTGTCATCAAGCTCAGCACATACATCACCGCAGAACAGCCGTACATCTTCCAGCCACCCCCCCTGGCGTAACGCACAAAAAAAATCAGGCACCACAGTGCCAGAAACGTAGCTAATAATGTCTTGCGCTCTGCCACCCACGGAATCGACTCTACGGTCAGCGGGTGGACCCCGAACAATAAACCGGCGATTGCCGCAGCCCAGACCCTGCCAAATAGCATATATAAAAACACAATCACCAGCACAGTATTCATAGCGTGCAGCGCAAGACTGGTTCGATGAAACACCGCCAGATTATCAGCCCGCCCACCCATAGCGTAATCGACCATCAGCGAAATCATTGCCAGCGGCTGATAGTAACCTTTTACGGTCGACGGTTCCAGCACCTCCACCAGAAACCGCCGAACCGATGACCAGCTGGGATTTTGAACTAATAAATTCTCAGTGAGGTAGTGCTCGTCGTCAAACGATAGCGTCCGTGTTGACAACACCGGCCAGTGGGCCGCCAGAACCGCCGTGACAACCAGAACAAGCAAAACCACAAGCAATCTAATCTCCGGCCCCGGCCGTCCCGAAAGCTCTTTACCCCCTCGGCTGACATCCTCTCGTGCCGAATCTCTGGCCTGCTTCTGCAGCTTGTTTCGAGCTCTTCGACGTGTCCCGCTCATACTATTATGCTACCATAAAGCGCACCCTGATGCGAGAATCGCTCTAAAGTCGCTTCGCTGGAGCTCGAACGTTAAACAGAAGTGAAATGTTCAGCTTAGTCAGGAACCTAAAGAAGCTTTCGACTCGACACCATCCCACTGAAGCCCTCCTATTACCGCCTGGGCGATATTGGTGAGGTGGTCGCCGATTTTTTCGACGTTATCGACCAAATCTATAAATATCAACCCCGACTCCGCGCTGCAGATGCCGTCCGTCATCCGCTGAACATGGCTGCGACGGAAATCTATCTGCATCTTGTTGAGGGCCTGCTCGTTAACCAGAGCCGATTTCGCCGCCTCGGTATCGTTGTTTTCCAGAGATGTTATGATACAGCCGAACATCTGGTCTGCCTCTTTCCTCAGCTCGGCGACCTCGGCCAATGCAGTGTCGCTGAAGGTAATCCTTTGGTTAATCTTTCGTTCGGCAATCTCGACAATATTGACGGCGTGGTCGCCGACACGCTCCAGGTCGTTAACCGTATGCAGAAGCACCGGCAATTCTACCGAAAACTCTTCAGAAAGCTCTTTACCTGAAAGCGCAGCAAGATAAGATGTAATCTCGTACTGAAATTCGTCGATAATATCTTCGGCCTCCATCGCTTTATTCAGCTTGCGCCTGTCACCTTCAATTAGCCCTTCGACAGCTCCCTGAACCGCTTTCTCCGCCCTTTCTGCCATCCGCACAATCTCGCGTCTCGCCTGGTCCATCGCTATCACAGGCGTATCGAGCAGGTGCCTTTCCAGCACAACGGGTTTCTCCTCCAATTCATCCTTTCTGACCGGCAGAATCTTCATAACTATCACTTCCAGCCAGTGAATAATTGGCAGGAATACTACCGTGTTAAGCACATTGAACATGCTGTGGGCAACAGCCAGATGCACCATTATAGTGCTTTGTGACAGCTCCCACGGCGTAATCCACATCACCATTTCCCCAAACAATCCTGTCCATACCAACGGCAGAATATAGAGGACACCTATAACATTAAATATCGTATGCCCCATCGCCGTTCGCCTGGCATTTCTTGACGTCCGAAGCGCCGCTAATTGCGCCGTAATCGTCGTGCCGATGTTATCGCCCAGGATAAAGGGTATAGTAACCCGAAGCGCCAAATCCCAGTCCACACCAAACGCCCCCTGGAACGCAAGCACCTGTATCACCATAATGGATGCCGAACTGCTCTGCAACAGTATTGTTATTGCAGTCCCTGCCAATATAGCCAGAATTGGATTTTTGCCCAGTCGGATAAGAACAGACTGAACGGCCTTGTTGTCCTGGATGGGCCCGAATGCATTCTTCATAAACCAGATGCCAACAAACAAAAGGCCAAGTCCTAACAATATACTGCCGATGCTCTTTGTTTTTTGCGTCTTTCCTATAACCTGAAGCAGAAAACCAGCCCCGATAGCCGGCAGCGCATACGTCGTTATCTTAAGTGTCTCGATACCGAGGGTTGAAACTATCCACGCCGTAAATGTCGTCCCAACATTCGCACCGAGAACAACGCACAACGCCTGCTTCAAAGTCAAAAGCCCGGCATTAACAAACCCGACCGTCATCACCGTTGTGGCCGAGCTTGACTGAATCAGGCACGTTATCAACGCCCCCACCAAAACAGCTATAACCCGATGTTTTGTCAGCGACCCAAGAAGACTTCTTAATTTCTGGCCGGCAATCTTCTTCAGCCCTTCGGACAGCATCCCCATTCCGAACAAAAACAGACCCAGCCCCCCTACCACTCCGAAAATCGTCTCTTTGACCATCCCAACTCCCTATGGAGACAGAAGATAGAAAAAACACTGAACGCTATACGCTACACGCTAAACGCTGATAATTTGTGCGGCAGTTTTAACTTGTTTACCCTAAAAGGTCAAGTGGGTTTTGAATTTTGCTAATTCGACATTTGACGTTCCCTATGGCTATGCCAATCGCCGCAAAATCTCTATTCCCTCCTCTATCTTTTCATCACTGGTTGCATAGCTTATTCTAAAATGCGTATCTTTTTCGCTGAACACATTTCCTGGTATAACAAGCACGTTGTTGGCGATTGCCTTTTCGGCGAATTGTGTCGCCGACCCCCCTGCCGGTGCCTTAACGAACGCATAAAACGCGCCGCCCGGCTTAACCAGCTCGAATTTGTCTTTCAGCCCCTCGTAAAGAAGGTCTCTTTTCCTTCTGTACTCATCGACCAAATCGCTCACATCGTAATCCATTGCCGCTATCGCCGCCTTTTGAAAAGGCAGCGGCGCACAGACAAACGTGTACTGCTGAATCTTGGTCATCTGCTCGATTACATCCGATAAGGGCTCGCCGGCCGCCGCATAACCCACCCGCCAGCCGGTCATCGCATAGCTTTTGCTAAAGCCCCGCAAAAGCAGCGTTTTATCATAATACGCTGCTATACTCGCACACGCCCCGTCATAGCTGAATCTTTCGTATATCTCATCGCTCAGAACAACAACATCCTTTTCCGCCGCAATTTCAGCCAATCTCTTTATCTGCTGTTCTGAATATACCACCCCCGTCGGATTACAGGGCGAATCGACTATTATCATCTTGGTTTTGTCGCTTATCGCCTCTGCAATTCTCTCGACAGGCAGTTCAAAATCCGGATAGCTGTCGATAAAAACGCACGCCCCGCCAAGCATATTTATTACGTGCTTGTAAATCACAAAGTACGGGTCGGCTATTATCACCTCGTCACCGGGATTGACCAGCGCCATAAACGCCAACAACAGCCCCCCGCTTACTCCGCTGGTTACAAGCACCGCCGGCCTGTCCCAGCCGAACTCATCTTTGACCTTCACAGCTATCTTCTCGCGCAGCAGTTCATCGCCCGCCGTCTGCGAGTATTTATTCTGCCCCGCCCTGATTGCCTTTATTGCCTCCTCTTTTAGTCGTTCCGGAACGTCGAAGTCCGGCTGACCTATCGAGAAGTTTATCGGCTGGGCTAATTTCGCCGCCAGTGCAAACACCTTCCGTATCCCGCTCGAATCAATTCTACCCGCCCTGTCAGCTATCAATTTCTTCATAACACCGGGTATAATAACCTATTGTCTCAAATAATCAATAAAATCATCCCTATCTGTTATTCCTGCGCAAACAGAAATCCATTTGTCCGTCATTCCAGCCATAGCGAACAATCTCAAAAATTCGTCAACGGCGGAACACTTCTTTCACAAAGCTATATGTTTTTTTGCCCTTTCGCAACAGCCGAAACAACCCGCCGCTTGTTATCCCTGATATTATCTCGTTTTCCTTTGTATGATGGTCGCTGAACGATAGAATCCCATCGGCTTTTAATACCCGATGTAGCTCCTCCAGCACCGCCTTTCCATCACTCAGCGTATGAAACGTATCGTACAGCAGGATAACGTCCACGCTTTTATCTTCCAATCCCGTTGCACAATCCGAGCGGATGGTCTCTACATTCCTCAACCCTTTTCTTGCCGCTGCTTTCTCTGTCATTTTAACTGCAAGCAGATGGACATCCAGAGCGCAAACCCTGCCGTCCGCACCGGTCATCTCAGCAGCCACTATCGCAAAGCTACCCTGCCCACAGCCGAAATCCAGCACCACAGCCCCCTGCTTTATCCCTGCCTCTTTAACAATTATCCCGGGCGGCAAAAACAAATCACGTAGCTTCAGAAAAACCGCCATTAACCTGAAATGAAGATTACTCATCTCATAGATACTTGTGCAAAAAAGGCGTGGCGGCTGTGAAAGCCGCCACGCTTAATATACATCGGTCCACACTGCTATTTACTATCTCCACTAACCCTTTTTTTCTTCTTCGGCTTCCGGCGTTTCAGCCGTTACCTGCTCGGCTGCAGCTTCTTTAGCTGCCTCTTCTTCCTTTGCTGCTTTGCGCCCGGCGTGGCTCTTGCGGTGAGCGACCTTCGGCAGCCCCAGCAGAGAGTCTTCCTCGGACCATTTTTTCTCATCTTTCAACTGCTCGATGCGCTCGGCCCGCGTCAGAACGTTTCGGTGTCTGGTCAACGCACCCTTGATTTTCAATGAACGGTCAATCGACATTTAACATCTCTCCTGTATTAACCTTTTCTTACTTTAATCCTGTGAAATCTACGCAATCTACGATTTTCTGAAAGTTTAATCGTCAAATTTCATTCCGTACGCATCGTGAAACGGCTTCGCACCAAAAGTCTCGTATCCCTGTGGCGCTTTGTATTTGGCGCCCAGTTCGACTATTTTTTGCTTTGCAAAATATCCATCTGTGCCTTGTTTTCCAGGGTTTTCGTATTTCTTCGCTGTGACCAAATAATACATACCGCCAATTTTTCGTATCTCGGTTTCTATGCTGTTCTCAGCGAAAAACTGCTTCACCGGTTCCAGGTGGGCTCTGAGCTCATAGGTCTGTATCACAATTCGATTATCACCTTTCGGTTCAGCCGGTTCAGGTTCTTCGACTGATGCAGGTGTCGCCGCTTTTATCTCGGCTGAAACAGGCGTATGCAGCAGGCCGGCGGCCGCCTCAAGTGTTGGCTGCTGCGGACGTTGCGGCGTTTTTTCAGATGAATCTACTGCGTTCTGGCTGCCCATATACATAATTTGGCCCAGCCGAAAGGCCACTAAAAGCAATAGAATAAGGCCCAGAAGTATTGCGATAGCAAGCTGATAGGACATTGATAATTCGATTCTGCCGGCGTTAAGCTGCAGGATTTTCGGCCTTTTGGGCCATTGCATTGGCCTTTCGGGCATCTGGATAGCGGGCTCTGCCGGGGCTGCTGCGGGTGATTTTTCTTCGGCGGATTTTTTCGGGCGCAGCAACTCTAAGAGCCAGTTGTAACGGGGCTTAGAGCGGGTCTCGCCGATTACCTCATACAGTGATTTTCTTCTGCGCCTGCGTTTCATAAGCTAAAACCAGTTAAGAGATTACATACTCTATTACAATATTTCCGTCTGAGTTTCAATGACAAACTTCAATAAAACAACAGAGGTAAACGTAAGGAAAAAGTGAGAAAAGTTGCGAAAATGAGTGAAAAAATACGAAAATCGGAAGAAATTTTGCAAAAAATTACAAAAAATAGAGAAGAAATGAGAAAAAATGCGACGGATTCGTGCCCCGTCGCTCGCGACGGGGGTCATTGCGAGGACTTCGCCAGCTTCCTCTGACGACATACGACATACTACATACGACATACGAATTGTCATTGCGAGGCCGTAAGGCCGAAGCAATCTCAACAACTAAAAACTAAGAACTCAGCACTAAAAACTAAATTGGCTTAACGCCAATTTACTTTTCCCCTTTTCCTTTGACTTTTACGGTCTATTACGCTATTTTATCTAACTAAATAAGGAGACAACAAGGGGATCAAAGCTTCCTCGAAATAACTTAAAATGCTAAATACGCTTCACGAGAGGAGTTTACACTGAGCTTATCGAAGTGAGATACGATATTTGAGATACAATTCACAAGATACGAGATACGAATTTGTTTGCCGGCAATTGGGGGTTTGGGTGTAAAGTGACAAAATGAGGGAAAGGTCTATGAGTAAGAGTTTATCACAAAAACAGCGTATTATAGTTGGAGCCTTATACCTGCTAATTCTCTCTATAATTTTCAAATTGATTGGTGGCGGCTTCAAAGATTTAATATGGAATCCGGGCATAGACGAAAGTATTTTGTTCTACTCGGGTGCTTTTATGATTATTTTAGGTGCATATCTAGTAGAACCGTTTTTTACTAAACCAGCCAATGCGATAGCAAACGCAACAATAGTTCTTATAGCCTTATTGAGTCTTCCAGATAAAAATACTCTTTTGGGATATTCCTTGATTTGCGGCTATTCAATTGCAGTTGTAGGATTGGGTACTACGTCCATTTTTATAAAGGACTTGCAATCTTCTATTTGGAAAAAAATAAGTAAAATTACTTATTTCTTTTCAACAAACTTAGGACAATCTAAAGTTATATTTTCAATAGTATATATATCTGCAGCATACTCATACTTTGCTTTACCCGGAAGAATTTTTCCATTTATAAGCATTCTTACATTTTGGATTTGTGTTATATTTTTTGATGTTGTAGCGATTGTTGTTCAGCGTGTTTCGAGTTTGGTCTCTTATTTACAAAACAAAATTGAAAATGAACTAGGACATGCAATTGGCTGCGATAATCCCCTGCTATATAAGGTGGAAATAGACTATAAAAAGCATAAAGTTCAAGCTATTAAGTACGGAGATATTGTATCTATAGAAACAGGTGCAAATATTGGCTCCATCGGCTTGATTGTAAATATTAAACATTTGCTGAATAAACGATGGATAAGCATATACTTCTTGCAAAATCAAAGTGGTGAAGTTTTGAAAATCGATACAAGAAATAAAAAACTCATCAGCGACAATAACTCAATATTTTCAAAAGAAAACTCCGTCTATCTTCTCGACATTAACCAACTGAATAGTGAGCTTAGAGGGCAAATTGAAAATAATCAATTATATAAGAATAAAGAACAGTTTGTAGGATGTGTAGCCAAGGACTCAAACATAACCACTATAAACTTTTCTATACTTAGGGATTTTGAAAAGTCCGATCAAAAGATTACGGAAGGTACTGTCTTGAAAACTAATATTTACGGCGAAGATACTCTTTATCAGGTCATAAATGGAAATACGAGAGAAGAGCATTTACAAGATTTCGATAAGCACGGTTACACAATTGGTATATCTCGTAAATTGGGAAAATATGATCAAAATTCAAAAGAGTTACAGATTAACAAATGGATGCCCTCAATATATTCCCCGTTGTTTTTTGCTTTTTCTAGCCAATTGTCTCCCGGGCGAATAGAAGAGATAGCTCAAAATGCGGTTGGACGTCTGCCGGAAACTGATTTGGAAATACCAATCAAAGACACTGAGGCGTTAGTTACGCATAACACCGCTATATTGGGAATTTTAGGTATCGGCAAATCCTGCTTGGCATTTGAGCTTATAAAGAAAGTGGCTGAAAGCGGCATAAAAGTAATATGTTTTGACATTACAAATGAGTATGAAAGCGAACTAAAAAGTTATAATATTGAGCCTGTTAAACTTAATGACGCTCAATTAAAAGTCAACTTGTTAGAAAAATATAGCGACATCAACAAAGATGTTCAAGAGGGTGGTAATTGGGGGCTTTTCAGAACCGAATTAAAAAGCCTAATTCAAAGTTTCTTAGAAGGTGAAGAACAGGTTTTGGTTGTAAATCCAGAAGACTACGATGTCAGCATACAAACTAGTAACATTAAACCCAAAAAGGTAGGACCAGGTCAAAATGATTGGGAAGACCAAGCACCAATGTGGCGTGACCCCCGAAAACTGTACCATTGTCAATTAGAGAGTATCCGATAAAA
>CAYONQ010000060.1:0-17645 GCA_964405375.1 uncultured Pirellulales bacterium | reverse complement strand
GTTCACCGTAGGCGGAGGTTCGATATTTGGTTGAAAGAATTTGCGGTTTTGGGGTTTTGGGTGCATCGCCAGAATGCTTTGGTTGGCTTCTTTGATACAGCTGAATTCGAGAGAGTTGTCGTTTAGAGTTTTTCTTTATTTAATTGACAGATCGAAGAGGCCGATTGACGAAAAAAACTCCAAAGCTAGACTGTTGAAATGGACGTATATAAAAGGTAAAGTATGATAGTGTTTTGTGAGTTAAAGGTGGCAGAATTTCAAAGGAGATAAATAGCTATAGACAATGGAGTTATAACAATCCAGCAACTCCGCCCATATCTGGAACAATGTGGGTATAGTGATCGGCTGCTTCGAGAGGACTATTTCTATGAAGATGGCACGGGAAAACATACTGTACCGTTAGCAGGATTCGCGAGACCCGTCTATGATTCACGTACATCGTGTATTTCGGTAATTGCCTCTGATGATTTACAGGAAGTGACGGATGAGTACGTTAATAACTTCCGGGGGCTTGGGGCACCCGTTGTTTTTGTATGCTGCCAGAAAACAGTACAGTGGTGGAATGTAGGAACACGTGGCGTAAAGATTGAGAAGACGGTTTCAAAAGACGACGTTAAAAGTTTTTTCTCTGCATACAAGGAGAAGTTTTCACCTGACAGGATTTGGCGTGCCAAGAATCTTGGACGCATCGATACAAGGCAGCAGCTAAGCTTTGTTGACATTGGTTTGATGCCCTTGTTAGAGCACGAAATGGGAGAGCGCCTTGGCGAACTGATGAATAGGGTCATTGGTCAACTTCGCATGGGTTTTGTGAATAAACAACTGGAGAAGCCCCAGAATCAACAGTGGATATTTAGAGCAGGATTTTGGCTCCTTTGTGCAAAGATTCTCAAGGATAAAGGAGTAAATGGATTTATCCGGTTAGATCTTGGCGATATCGATAGTATACTTAAGGCGGTCGAGAATCACTATGGGGCACAAGAACCTGTAGGTGTTCAAACTAATCAACAAGCTCAAGCTCTTAAAGAGGCGGCGAGGGAAGTTAAGAAATTTGCCAGCTTGAGCAATCTTACGACTGAAGCTTTTGCGTATATGTACGAGAATGTGCTCGTGGACAAGAGGTTAAGGGCTACTTTAGGGATTCATGCGACACCTTCCTATCTTGTGGATTATATTGTATGGCAACTCTGGCCATGGATTGAGCGGATTCCTGAAGACAAGCGAGTTGTCCTTGAGCCTGCATGCGGGCATGCGCCATTTCTTGCGTCGGCGATGAGGATGCTTCGATTCCTTTATACTGGCAGCGAAAGCCGGCTTCACAGATATGCAAAAGATCATTTGATTGGAATCGAGACAGATTCTTTTGCGTGGGAGATGGCGAGGCTGTCGCTGACGATGGCTGATGTTCCCAACCCCAATGGATGGAACATCGTAGAAGGTGACATTTATCGCGGTGATGTGCTGAACAGAAAAGCGCAAAATGCGACGATTTTATTATGTAACCCACCTTTCGAAGACTTTACTCCGGACGAGCAGAAGGATGACAGGACAGAAGGGCAGCAACTTAGATGTTTCAATAAGGCCGCAGAAATGCTTTGGCGGACACTTCCCTATATGCCTGAAGGTTCTGTATTTGGGGTGATCCTTCCACGGGGATTTCTTCATAAGAAAAATCTGGTCGAACTGAGAAAGTTAATAGTGGATGATTTTGAGTTGTCTCAAATCTGTCTACTACCTGAAAATGTTTTTAGATTTGCCAAGCATAGGTCTGTATTGCTTTTTGGACGAAAAACGGCAATTGGAAAGAAACAAAAGAGTCAAAACATCCAACTTCTATACAGAACCGTTGACGCATCTCAGCTTGAGGCATTCAAAGAAAAATATAAGGGCAGAGATACGCAGGTGTTTCAGTCAAAGTTTGTTGAAAGTCTTGTGTTTGACTTGAGGGTAAGAGAACTTGATGATGTTTGGAACTATTGTGAGCTGAACTTTCCCAAAATTAGTTCAATAGTAAAAGGCGGCCAAGGTCTCGAATTCAAAGGGAAAGATTTGCCAAACGGAGCAAAGACTTTTGAAGAGAGGAAATTTGTCGGAGCCGTCAAGGGATATGCGTTGTTCGACAGAGAAGTTCAATTGCACAAGTTGCCGAGAGAATACTGGATGAACCTTGCCCCAGAGGTTATTAGGAGACCTGTGTACGGGGTGGGAACAGGAAAACCTCGGATGCTTATTAACTATGCACGTGTAGGAAGTGGACCTTGGCGGATAAAAGCATTAATAGATAAAGAAGGACGACCTGTTACAAGTGCATTCCTCGCATTTCAAATTCAAGATGAAAACTGGTCTCTCTTTTCGCTGTGGGCAATTCTGAATTCACCGTTCGCAAATGCCTATATGTACTGCAACAGTATGGAGCGACATAACTTGGCCGGAACGGTTCGAAGAATGCCTATTCCATCTTGCACAAAAGGGGCTCTCTCGGAACTTGAAAGATTGGTTGCTGAATATTTTAAGTTAATGGAAAGGAAGGATACCGAACTTGAGATTGATGTTCGAGATAAGGCTAAAGATCTGTTTCTGTCCATAGATGCTGAAGTGATGCGTTTATATGATTTACCGCCGAAGATGGAGAAGCGGGTTTTGGATTTGTTCCAAGGGGTTCAGAGGAAAGGTGTAGATTTTACATTTATGGGTTATTATCCGGAGGGCTTTGAATCGGCGGTTCCTTTGCATGAGTATTTGTCTGAAGAATATCAACGGTCAACTGTTGCATTCGCAGATGAGTGGGTAGAAAAACATCGGTCTGCTGAAATAAGTGAGATTCTGGGAAGGGCTGTGGAGGCCTTTGAGGAGGAGTGAGGGGATGCGCGATTTCCTTATTGACACAAACATCTGGGAATACTGGTTTAACGAAGACAAGGAACCACAACATAGCAATGTTTTAAAACGTGTTTATGAACTCAAGAAACAATCTGAGAAAACTAAATCCTCTTTTCGAGTATGGATATCATCTGTGACTTGGGGAGAGCTCGAATACGGATACCAGGTGCAGACAAAGAACGAGCGTTCTTTGGAAAAACCATTCAGGCAGTTTATTCATGGCATTGCTCCCAAGGAGTTTTTTATTGATAAGCATGTAACGCGGGATTATGGGAGAATACGGGCAAGACTGTTCGAAGAATATGGGCCGAAAGAGAAAAAGAAGAAGGGTCTTAGGCCTGAACAACTCATTGATCCAGTTACGTCTCTTCAACTGAAAGTTCAGGAAAATGACCTCTGGATCGTTTCCCAAGCTATAACAAGAGATTTCACTTTGGTTACAAATGATAGAAAATCTTTGCAGCCGCTTTTGGAAGTGGCAGGTAACGAATTATATATTGAGAATTGGGCGGTAGAGAGTAGAGATGGGACGGTTTGGGCCGAAGAACAGGCAACGGAGTAATGGCAGGATATCAGGTGATGCTTGATGCGGGAATGAGGGGATGGGTGGATGAGACAATTGAATAATCGAATATAGAACAAGGAATGTCGAATTATGAAGGTAGATTGCCACGCTGCGCTCGCAATGATGGGGTAATTGATTATTTGCGATTTAGGATTTAAGATTTGAGATTTGAGACGCTTCGAGCAATTTACGATTTACGATTTTCGATTGACGATTTAAGATTGTTCTGGCGGGATGGGAATGTTATTATATCGGGAGAAAAATAATAAATGCAGGAAGAAGATATGGGAAACTTTTTGGTTAGAAGGACGTGGAGTCCGTATTGGGCGGGCGCTATCGCGGGGATACTGGCCGTCACGTCCGTGATAGCTTCGACCAAAATGCTGTCAAAGCCGAAATATATCGGGGCGTCAACTACCTTTGTCAGGGCGGCGGGGTTCATTGAAAGACAGATATCAAAAGAACATACCGAAAATAACGATTATTTCACGGCCCAAAAGATAAAAGTAGACTGGCAGATGATGTTCGTAGTCGGTATTTTTCTGGGGGCTTTAATTTCTTCCGTTATGGGGAAAACGTATCAAAAAGAGTTTGTGCCGCCTATCTGGAAAGAACGTTTTGGTGATAGGCCGTTTATACGTGCCATCTGGGCCTTCGCAGGAGGGATTGTCGCATTATTCGGGGCACGGCTTGCAGGCGGCTGTCCGAGCGGGCACGGGTTAAGCGGTGTGATGCAGTTTTCAATAAGCGGGCTTATCGCCATAATATGCTTTGTTATCGCCGGCGTGGTTACTGCAAGAGTTGTTTATAAAGGAGGGAAATAATCGTGGAACTGTCATTAGGCCTTATTACAGGGATTATTTTCGGATTTCTTCTTCAAAAAGCAGAGGTTCTGCGTTTTGAAAAGCAGGTCGGCTTTCTCCGCCTTAAAGATATGACAATTATCAAATTTATGTTTTCTGCTATATTGGTCGGCGCCGTGGGTGTATATCTTTTTAAGGATTTGGGTGTTATCTCTCTGGAGATTAAAGCGACTTACATAGGTGCGCAGGTCATCGGCGGTCTGCTTTTCGGCATCGGCTGGGCCATTGCGGGGTATTGTCCGGGCACGTCCGTCGGGGCGTTGGGCGAAGGCCGTGTACATTCCCTCTGGGCGATATTAGGGATGGTAACGGGGGCCGGTCTTTATGCTGAAGCATATCCATTTATGAAGAAGACGGTTTTAACGTGGGGCAGCGTCGGCGAAATTACACTGCCCGGCATTTTGCATACAAATCACTGGTTTGTTATAGCCGGTTTAATTGCAGGCGCGTTCCTGTTTTTCAAATGGATTGAAAGCAGTAACGCCGGATAAGCGCATCGGTGGTTATCTTTTCTTATCAGCCAAATCGAGATAATCGCAGAAAAGATTCATATTCCTGATAAAATCACCCGTGTGAATCATATTGTCCTGCCTATTTATCCAACATCCCCTGTCGTCGAGTGAAGCTATCGCTGCTGCGATGGGTTTGACCATACGGTCAATCTCAGCGTTACGATCCTGCGGCAAAAGGGGCTTCGAGGAATCGGTTTTCGTAAGGCCTTCACTTCCCAACCCTTTTATCCGATTATAATAATCGATAGCACTTCTAACTCCAAAACTACCCTGATAGCTATACCCGGTCCTGGCCTGGCTATACGAATAATAAACTCTTTTGTCGTGGTTTCCGTAGATGGGCCTATTTGTTTCCTTTTCGTAAATGCGGGCCCACAAATTTTCTTTAATTTTCGAATTCTCCAGCCATTCGACGGCAGCAGGTATCGGTTTAAGATACCTGTCATCCTTCGTATATAGATAGATATCGACGAGCATTCTGATATTTTCTGCGGTCACAGCGCTGCATATTCCCGGCGGTTCAAACTTCCGTGCCCATCCCGGCTCTAAATCAAGAGTGTATTGCTGTGCCCAGCCGGCCTGGGGTTTTGGAAACCGGGACAAAATAATGAAATCGCCGGCACGCTTTACGCTTTCAAGATATTCATTTTTGCCGTATGTCTTGTGAGCTTTTATCATTAATCTAATGCAATTATTGATTGCATCATCATTGAAAGTCCAATAATCATGATAAGAACCAATTAGCGGATACCACTGCGGCCAGGCGCCGTTTTCAGACTGGCTGGTCAGCATAAATTTTAACCCCAGCTCTACAGAATCGGTCAGCCATTCGGCATCTATCAGATCATCGAGGTCTATTAAGAACGTTAAAGCCCCCTGGGTTATGTTATCATCGAAAGCACAATCTCCGGAGTTTCGTACAGGATTTTTGGAATGTGAATAAAGGTGCGATATATCCACGAGGTGGTCCCATCCGCCCTGCAATCTCTGTCCCCAGGCAAGTGCCCGTGCGGCGTCGTAGGCCGCTGCAAGATATTGCCCGTCACCGGTGACTTTATATGCTCTCAAAAAACACTGTGCGACGGCCGGCGTGCCCGGAGACTGGACGAAAATTTCAGTTGGGGCTGCAATTTCAAAATATCCCTCGCCATAACGTCTTGTCAGGTCAGGTGAGTATTTCGATACATACCCGCCTTTTGTTGAAATGGAACGGTAAAATGCGGTCGCCTGTCTCATTGCTTTGTTTACCTGAGACGTTCGTGTCGGGTCCGGCATATACATCAGACCTTCATCACTATAATTGATTCTGGGCAATTGCATTTGGCCGGTGGTTATCACAGGACGGGATATAACAGTAAAAACAAAAACCGAAATAATTATTATGCATCGTCTCATTTTCATTTCCTTCCGCTATTTTGAGCGCACTTTATATATCATTCAAGGCACCATTTGATGATTGGACTAAAATCTTCGTCAGATGAAAGGACTTTCAGGTTTTCCGGCACAAGTTCGGAAGAATAAACTGCTCGAGGAAATGTAAGCTCCTGCTCGATGAGTTTTTCCGATGCGGGCTTTTTCATCTGGTCTTTTAAGCCCGTTAGGATGAGCTTTCTCGGAGCCAGAGATGCGGCGAGGTCGGGGAGGTCATATTCCGTTAAAGCACCCGCAACGGCCCAGGAGAAAGAGAGGTCGAAATTATAAAACTTATTCATTACTATAGACCTGTATGAAACGGGAGCGCCCAAAAGTGCAACCTTTTTTATCGAGTCATCGAAAGCGGCGGCGTGAAGGAGAGGAATACACATATTGTCAATTGCAACGGCTGTAATTTGGTCTTCTTCGACATCATCGCGGTTCTTCAAGAAATTTACCGCCCTGATTACATCGCCTGCCTGAATACCAACAATACTTCTGCCTATTAATACAGCAACATAACCGCCCGGACTGCCGGGATATGTAAGATTTCCCTTCGGTTCGGCGAAACCTTTTGTCTCACCGGTATTTATTACATCCGGTGCTGCGACAATAAAACCTTTTTTAACCAATGCTTCAATTTGTCCGCCGGGTGATGCTTCAGCGGATTTTCCTTCAGGATGGATATATATGACAGCGGGGAACCGCCCGCCGCCGTCAGGGGCGAACAAAAGCAATGGAATAACGTAATCACCTTCACCCTGCAGAGCATACAATTCTATTGAATACCCCTGTCTATGATACCTTCCGCGAAAGACCGGCTCACGGCCGCAATCCGGCACAGCATATCCGGAAAGCTCTTTTGCCTTTTGCTTTACGTTAGCCAGATGTTTTTTGATATTCTTTCTCGATTCTTCGATTTTTTCGAGCAATTTTTGTGTCTCTTTTTTATTAAGACTAAAAACAGTTTCCCCGCCTAAATATGCGGAAACCTGTCCCGTCGGCGTAACATTTAACTCCTCTGATTTTAATATTTCAACATCTTCCTGTGCAGGGTCACCGGGGAGGTCGAGTGCCTTTTGAAAAAATGCATACGTTGCTTCATTATTTTTTTTGGTAAAACCGTGTACGTAATCATCCTCAGCCATTTCCAAATTATCTTCTTTTCCGAAGGCCTTATAAGCCCTCTTAACCTCTCGATAAGTTTCTCTGGCGCCCTGAATGCCAAAGATGTAATCGCGTGTAGTGGCCACTATGAGAGCAGGTTTTGGAGCCCTTACCTCGAGAAGGTCGGCATGGGTGATTCCCTTCGATATGCCGTGATAGAAATTCTGTTCGGCGTCCCTTGTCCCTCTCGATTCAAGAAGTCTTCTGTACTGTGTAACCCAACAGGAGGGTGCGGCAGCTTTTACCCTTTCGTCAAAGGCCGCAATAAATGCGGTCTGCGTTCCTCCTCCTGAGAGACCGGTTAAGCCGATTCTTTCGGGGTCAACCTCACTTCTGGTCAAAAGATAATCTATCGCCCTTATGCCATCCCAGATAAAATATCTGCCCAAAGAAACACCGGATAAAAAGCATTGATTACCAATATAAGAATGCTCCAGCGCAGGAGAATGCTGCTGTTTAGGGGTCCCGGCGCGAGAGGCCGCATCTTCGGAAATATAATTTGCGACAATAGAAACCTTCTTTTCAGGGTCATAATATTGATGCCTCTCACCCTGACTAATCGGGTCTATCGCAAAAACTATAAATCCTTTTTTTACCAGATTATGAATCAAAGTCTGATACGTATGACGTCTGAAGGATATACTTGTATGCCCGATAACATTGAGAATCGCCGGTTGTTTTCCAACGATTCCATCCGGGATAAAAAGGCATCCCGTAACATAAAAATTCGGCATCGATTCATATATTATCTTTTCAATCCTATATCCATCTTTTTTTACTATACCTGTAATCCTCGGATTGAGAGGGGTTTTTTCCGGAAAGGGCTCCACTATCTCCATAAGCTTTTCTTTTACCTTTTTTTGCCTTTTCATCCAATCCACTTTTGATTTCAACTTTGATACTTCCTCATCTCTGATGTCGAGATAACCGAACGCCTGTTCGTTAAGATGGTGAATCAGCATATTGGCACCATCCGTCCAATCTATCCATTGATGAAAGACTTCCAGATTTTCTTCCTGAGCGAAAACAAAGGAGGCTTTGAAGACAAGAATAAAGGTGAAAACAAAAATACATCTTAATAATTTTTTTGATAGTCTCATATTAAATCCCTTGTTTTAAAAACTTCAACCTTATCTTAAGAACCTATAACAAAATGACTCTGTATTCAAGCGGCTTATTTTCCGTCCGGACGGCGTCAGGCTGCATCGACAATGCTTTTGCATTGCCTGTTTCGCCTTCCTTGCCGGGCGGAAAAACGCTCGCTTTCGGTACAACGATTCATTTTGTTAGAGGCTCTAAGTTAATTTCATTAAAAGGACATAAGAATTACCTGCAGCATATCGATTTGAACAGGTTCTCTGAACTCGTATGGTTTTATCGGCATAACAACTTCTTTTTTCGATTTTTTTAACAGGATTGTTATGCAGCCAAATTCATAAATCCGACCTCACCGGTTACACGGCAAACCACCGGGCAAACGGGGCAGGGGCCATCGTATGAAACACTAATGAGCGATTCGGCATATTCATTGCATTTATTCCTGGTAATCCACAGTTCTAACGTACCAGAGAATGCTTTTATATTCTGAATATTTTTCGGGGGTTGCCTTCCAGTATCAATTTAAGGTCGTCCCTGGACATATAGTCACATTTCTCTTTTAAGTAACCGATTATTCCGCTGTATTCAGATGCGGTTCGAGTCCAGGCAAGTTCGGAGCCCCAGAGCAACTTTGAAGGGCCGAAGGTTTCGTACAGACAGCGGATTATCCCGTCAGACTTTGCACCTTCCTTGTAGTTCCTGTGACATAACGGAAGAAGCTCAACGTACACATCGAAATTTTTAACTATATCCACGCAGATGTCACTGAACTCGATTTTGTTCTCGTCTTTCAGAAGAACATTTTGGGGGAAACCGTGGATAAGCACCCGTGGAATATCGGCATGCCTTTCGAGCCACTTCTTTAGCTCCAGGATTGGGAAGTCATCCACCCTGCTTTGAAAGTATACCGGAATATTCAAGGCCTGGACGGCCTTCCAAAGGGGGTCATAGCTGCTTGTATGAAAATCATCGTATCCATACCATCCCTGCGGAGGCGGGCCGAACAACCTCCGGTCATACCACAGTCCTTTAAGCCCCAGGACCTCAACTGCCATTTGCAATTCTTCTATAACCTCTTTAGCATAGACCTTTGATACATCGAACCTGGCCAGGCCGATGAATCTATCCGGATATTTTTTTACCGCTTGTGAGTAATACCCGTTGAGTTTATAAGTGTAAGCAGTGTGTTGCAGAACGGCCTTATCTATACCGACTTCGTCCATTAGAGATATCATCATCTCCGGAGGTGCGGAAGAGTATTGGACAGGTATATAGTATGTTTCACCATTCGCCTGCCAGGTGTACCTTCCTTTTTCAAACCGGAATTTGACATCTTTATACTCGCCGGGAAGTTTCTCATCGAATAAGGTTTTCCACGCATCCTCGACCAAAAGGTCATCATTCACCCTGCGGGCTGATTTACGCATCACGATAAACATCCTCTGAATGTACTTTGCATGTTCATCGATGTTTTCAGCCCAAAGTTCTTCTGGAGAAGGCCATGTGTGAGTATGGTCATCAATTATCACCACATTATCGTCAAAGCCGAACCTTTCTTTTGCCTTAACTATTTTATCTGCTTTCCGGCTATTGTCATTAGCTCCTTTCGCCAGGGCTGAAAGACCTGTCCTGTCTGATACAAAGCCGGCACCGACGATTCCGCCCAGTTTCAGAAAATCTCTTCTATCATATTCCTTATACATAATTCCTCCCTTTCTAATCCGGCATTTCCCATATTAAACGCCTGACTACGCAACCAGATCTTTCAATTCCACGATAATATCAAAACTTTGTCAAGTTGCAACTAATTGAAGTCTCTTTTTACAGATATCGTAACCAGAGTCGCCCAAAATCCAAATTATGGGGATAATAGGGGGCAGCGGGCAAAAAAGTTTTGAGTTTTAAGTTTTGAGTTTTGAGTTGAAGGAGACTGGATACCCGCCTTCGCGGGTACAGGGTTTTGAGTTGAGGAGACTGGTTCCCCGGCTGCGAGGGGAATTTGGTTTGACGGGGATTGGAAAGGGGTTTTTGTACAGGCATATAAGTATATGCATATATACTTATGGAGTGCTTTAAGAATCATGGTTTTTGGGTGAGGGGTTGGGGAGGAGAGAGATTCAGTCAGCTTTGTGTTCTCGGCAAGCTCTGCTTTTAAAGCAAGCTTTCGCTACAGAGCATTGCCTTCGTCCACAGGTGGCTTAGCCGCCACAGCTTTGCTTTAAGCTGACTAAATTCGTATCTCGTTGCTTGTTGCTGGATGCTCACAGTTGGTGAGTGGTTAATTGGTGGGTTAGTTCCGGATAACAGCATTCCGGGATCTTCGCTTCGCCTCCATAAGGGGTAAACTACGAGGGGAATTGTTTGGTGTTGACGGATTTGGGACAAAGTAAATCCTAAACTCTAAACAAATCCGTCTTAGGCGGACAAGTTCAAATTACCAAAATGCGAAATTCGTCTGATGACAGTCAAGATTCAAAAGCTGTTCGTTGCTTGTGATTCGATAAGAAGAGGCAAAAAGGCGTGGTGATTAATATTACAGGGCGATGAGCCAGTTTTCGGCGATGATATCCAAATCAGGCCAGTTAACATCGCCGGTCTGGTCGATGTCGGCTCTGCCGCAGAAATCTGGTTCGTTGCAATCGGTCCGCTGCCAGTTGTGAGCGAATGCGCTGAAGTCCGGCAGATTGACCTTGTTATTTAGATTTAGGTCGCCGGGTATAGCAGCATACCAGAGTGAATCAGGGTTATTGTAGGTGACTTCCAAAGTTCTGCTGTTTCCGACGAAGTTGAATTCAAGCTGAAGCTTTGTCTTTTTCAGGCCTGGGGTGGTCTGCGGTGGGATGGTGCCGGGTCGACGCCAACGGGTTGCGGCGGTGGGGGGGGGGGTTATACTACGCTTCGAGACTGGGAGGTGATTACCCGGTTTCGGCCTGTGCGCTTGGCTTCGTAGAGGGCTTCATCGGCGCGGCTTAATGTGCTTTCAGCGGTGTCGTCGTTTTCGGTCAGTTCGGCCAGGCCGGAGCTTATAGTTACCGATTTGACCTTGGGTATGGAGATGGTCCGCACCTGGCGTCGCAGGCGTTCCAGCAGCACTCTTGCGCCTTTGATTTTTGTCTCCGGCATTACCAGCACGAATTCGTCGCCGCCATAGCGTGTGATTATTACGTCGGTGGTCCGCACACTTTCGCGCATAATCTTTGCCAGTTGCTGAAGCGCCCTGTCGCCGGCGGCGTGGCCGGCGGTGTCGTTTATCTCCTTGAAGTTATCAATGTCCACAATAGCAACGCAATAACAGCGGTTGTAGCGGGTCGCTCGTGCATACTCGGTTTTTAATACCTTCTCAAGCACGCGGCGTGTGCCGACGCCTGTTAGAGGGTCTATCTCGCTGTCATGGCGGGCCTTCTGGTAGTCCTGGTAGAGCTTTGCGTTGGTTAGATTAACGTTGAGGACCTCTCGCAGCAAAGAGGCCTTGTATAGCTGTGATTGCTCCGAGTCCACGGAGGATTGATTTAGCCGGCACATACAGAGAAAGCCCTGCCCTGCTGTTTCGCAGTCGTTCTGGTCGGCGGATTGCTCGTATATAGTGAGGGGGATGACGAGTCGTGGCGCCTGGCAGCACGCCTCGCAGCCGTTGTCCAAGATGACCCCCGTGCTTTGAGATAATTGCTTCATTTTTGCGGGGTCGAGCAGGTTTTCCCTTGAGAGCCGGCAGCCCTTTCGGTGAATCATCGGTGTTGGAGTATCTTTTTGGGTAATGCACAGTACAGCACACTCGGCCTCAAAGCTTTTCGGGACTTCATTTATAGCCAGCTCGATGACATCGTCGAGTTCCAGACTTTTTAAGCCGGTTGAGAGCATCGCAAGCTGCTCTGCTGCGGTCTTCATTGCCTTATTACTGTGGAGGTGGTAGGCGATGGTGTCCCGGCTTGAGACCATACCCATTGGAACGCCGTTCTCAACGATGGGAAGATGGCGTATTTTGTGTTCTGCCATAATCCGCTCGACTTTTGCGATTGGGGTGTTCATAGTGCAGGATATGGGGTCGGCGGTCATAATGTCGCGGACAAGGGCGCTGTCCTGCGAAAGAGAGGTTGTCAGCACCTTTTCCAGCATATCGCGTTCGCTCAGAATGCCGGTAAATTTACCCTGCGTGTCGAAGACCACCAGACAGCCCACTTTGTTGTCGCTCATCTTCTTTGCGGCCTCTGTAACGGTGGCGTTTTCCTTGATTGTCAGAAGCTTGTCCGGCTGTTTTACGGCCTGGTCAATGTCTTTAACTGTCGGTGTCGGCACGTTTTTTTGCCCTTTCAAACGGCGTTTTTTTGTTCATCGCCTTTATCGGATAAGAGATAACGGGGTTTATCGGCGCCATTCGGCCTTGCGGACCATCAATGGCGGTACCTGCTGTGGTCCGGCCCTTCGATTGGATAAGCTTGCACAGCTTCTGCTGCTGGGGTACCAGTGAATCTTAAATACCACAGGTTTCAAAGGCAGTCTGTTTTTCTTCGATTTACCGGACATTACCGACCCTTTTCTATGCGTGGCAAGACACCAGTTTACACCGTCATATCGGCTAATTTATAGGGCGGCTTTAGATAGTGGATAGGGGATAGCGGGCAGGAAAAGCAAAGTAAGCGCCGAACGCTGCTGCTGAGCGCTATACGATACGGACCGGTATCTGTCGCTCGGCGAGGTAGTCTTTCATTTGCTTTATGGTATATTTGCCGAAATGTGCTATCGAGGCCACAAGGACGGCATCTGCGTGTGCCTCGACTATGGCCTGGTATAAGTGCTCCAGTGTCCCGGCGCCGCCGGATGCGATTACAGGCAGATTTACCGCATCTGCTATCGCCCGGGTCATCGGGATGTCGTAACCGGCCTGTGTGCCGTCGGTATCCATACTCGTCGGCAGGATTGCGCCGGCGCCCAAACCTTCGAGTTTTTTTGCCCACTGGACGGCGTCGATACCGGTGCCGGCGGTACCGCCGCAGACCATAACCTCGAAACCCGATGGTAATTGTGGATTGCCGCTTGTATCTATTGCAATGGTGATTTTCTCATTGCCGAACTCGTCAGCCGCTTCTTTGACAAAATCGGGATTGCGAACGGCGGCGGTGTTTATCGATACCTTCGATACGCCCATATCTATCAGCTCTTCAACCTGCCGGCAGGCGGAGATTCCTCCGCCGACGGTCAGCGGCACCGAGATTCTCTCGACGGTCCTTTTTACCGCATCGAGAAGCGTCTTTCTTTTCTCGATAGTCGCCGTAATATCGAGGAATACAAGCTCGTCCGCGCCTGCTTCGCTGTAAGCGGCGGCGTTTTCCGCCGGGTCGCCCACATCTTTAAGCTGGACGAAATTAACGCCCTTAACCAATCGACCGTCTTTTACATCCAGGCAGGGGATGATTCTTCTGTAGTCCATATTGTCTATCTCCTGAATTAGCTGATACTAATGTTTACCCGGCAACTGCGGCGGCAGTATATTAAAGAGTCCCTCTCCGGTCGAGAAAATAAGCGGCACATCGAGATTACGGGGTTTGTTCATCGGATATGCCGCCAGTTAGCCGGCTGTCTGTCGATTTCGAGCATCTCGGCCCGGCTGATAAGCCAGGTATCATCTTGTTTCTGCAGGTCTAACTTCATCTTTACGAACATTTGTGACTTGAAGCTTTGATATACGTAGCTTCGTTTGTCGAATAATATCCGCACGGTGAAGATTGCGGTGGCGGTCGGCGGCGAGCCCCGCCCCTGATAGGGGCTGGGCGAGACCTCTATCGATACAATTCTTTTTATGTTTTTCTCGATAAGCGGCGCTGACAGCCGAGCCCTGCAGCGGGTCATCAAAGTCCTTTTTGTAAAATGGTATGAGTCGCGGTAGTTATCAGCCAATATCGCCTCGATTGCGTCGGGGTTTTCCTCTTCGACGGCCTTTACCGCCACATTGATTACAGCGTTGATTTTTTCGGTATCGGTTTGAACGAGGTAATCGAGGGCGAAGCCGGCTGCGATAAGCAACGCCGGCAGCGCCAACTGCCACCAGTGCCATTTTTCAGGGAAGGCCTTGCGGACCATCAGCACGATAAGCAAGGCGACAATTGCTAAAATCAGCAATGTCCAGGATTGCTCAAAAATGTTTAACATTTTCCTGGTCTTTCTTGTAAACCAAATTCCTTACTAACGCTCAGACTGAAAACAAAATCGAGCGGTCTAAGTAATTTACCATTTTATCTTTTGAAGCTGGCGGGTTCTTTCGTGATTTGTCATATCGGCGGCCAACGCCGTTATAGTTATAAACCCCTCTACGAGAGACGTCGTGTCGGTCGAGCTGTCGTCGGCGTGGTGCGGGCCGCCGGCCAATTGAAAGACGGTCTGACCCTGCTCGTTTTTCTGGGGGATGTAGTATTCCTCGAAGCCCGTGCTCGATTGCGGCACGACCCTGATGCCCTTCGGCTGGCCTTTTGATAGCTGTGGTATATTGATATTTATTACCTCGCCCCGCCTCAACCCGGGGCGGGACTCGCCGCTTTTAATGGGCATAAGTTTCTTGAGGATTTTCGCACAGTATTCAGCCGCCTTTTCAAAATCCATCTGCTCTTCGGCGGCAAGACTTATCGCAACAGCGGGAATTTTTAAGAACGCGCCTTCCATCGCAGCGGCGACGGTGCCGGAGTAATAAACGTTTATGCCTGCATTTGCCCCGTTGTTTATGCCGGCGACAAGCAGGTCTATCGGCCCATCGTGCAATTGCATAACGGCCAATTTTACGCAGTCTGCGGGCGAGCCCTGGACGCTGAAGCCGGTGAACAGCCCGTTAATATCAACCTTGTTGCATATCAACGGCTGGTGCAATGTAACACTATGGCTGGCACCGGAATGACTGACAGCAGGCGCAACCACCGTTACATCGCCGATTTTTACCAGCTCTTTGTAAATGGCAGCCAGACCCGGTGCGAAAATACCGTCGTCGTTTGTCAGTAATATCTGCATAAGCACATAGCATAATGGAAAAAGCTAAAAGTTAAAAGTAAAAAGTAGAGGCAGACCTGTGTGTCCGCCCAAATCGTCTTTCTAATTTCCCTTGTCATTGCGAATCCGCCGCAGGCGGATGTGGCAATCTCAACTCAATAGTCAATCGAAAATAGAAAATAGTCAATGTAATTGCCTCTTGCAAATTATTCGGCAGGGTTTACACTAATGGCCTATGGGAAAGAAACCTAAATCCAATCCCAGGAAAACTCCAGCGAGCGGCAAACCATCCTCTCTAATCGATACCCGCGTCATTTATTGCGGCGATAACCTCGACCAGTTGAAAAAATTCCCCGATGGATGCGTTGACCTTATCTATATCGACCCGCCTTTTAACTCCAACCGCAATTATGAGGTCTTCTGGGGCGAGACAAAGGAAAAACGCTCATTCGAAGACCGCCACGCCTCAACGCAGGCATATATCGACTTTATGCGGCCTCGTTGCGTCGAATTGCACCGCGTCTTAAAGAAAACCGGCTCGTTCTACTACCATTGCGACTGGCACGCCTCTCACTACGTCAAAATTATGCTCGACCAGATTTTTAGCGAAAACCAGTTTCAAACGGAGATTATTTGGCGCCGAACTAATGCCAAAGGATTAGCTTTCCGCTCCTTTCCAAACGACCATGACACAATCTTTTATTACACCAAAAGCAATGATTATACGTTTAACCGTCAATATCTTCCTCATGATAAGAAGTATATAAAGGAGTTCTATAAATACGTTGAGCAAGAAACCGGTAGAATATATGCACTTGATAACTTGGCAAATCCTAACAAAGACCGGCCCAATCTAACGTATGAATTTTTAGGAGTAAACCGAGTTTGGCGTTGGACAAAGGAACGTATGCAAGATGCCTATAAAAAAGGATTGATTGTTCAGTCTAAGCCGGGCGCTGTGCCACGACTCAAGAGATATCTTGATGAACAGGAAGGCATACCGGTCGATAGCATATGGGCGGATATTTCACCAATACAATCTCAATCAGAAGAACGACTTGGTTATCCCACGCAAAAACCACTTGCTTTGCTCAACCGAATAATCAAAGCAAGCTCAAATGAAAACGATATTGTTCTCGATGCCTTTTGTGGTTGTGGTACTGCTCTGGTTGCAGCAGAAAATCTCGGTCGTCAGTGGATTGGCATTGATATTTCACCGACTGCCTGCCGGGTGATGGCAAAGCGCTTGCGAGATGTCTGCAAAATGAAAGAAGATGAAAAACTCTGGCGTATCGGCAGGGGTTTTGTCGTGCGTGATTTGCCGTGGACTGAGAAGAAACTCCACGAGATACCACCGTTTGAATTTGAGAACTGGGCAGTTATCGCCCTCGGCGGTGTGCCGAATGTCGCCAAGGTCGGCGATATGGGTATTGATGGCCGTATTTATCCTGTCTCTGCCGTGCCAAAGAAAGAAAAAGGCGAACTGGAATTTATGGATGTCTGGTATCCCATACAGGTCAAGCAGAAAGACAAAGTCGGCAGACCGGACATTGATTCTTTTGAAGCGGTAATGATGCGAGAAGACCGCACAAAAGGCTTTTTCGTTTCATTCGATTTCTCATCTGATGCTATGAGAGAAATACAATCGTTCTTCAAAAAGACCGGCAAGAGCATAATTGCCCTCACCGTCAAAGATATTCTCGAAGAACAAATCGCCTACAAACTGGCCTAAGGAATCTTAATGTTAATTTTCGTCTTTCAAGTTCTATTATCAGGGATAATAGCTTATTTCTCATATATGCTTTACTGGTGGCTACCATTATTAATATTTCCGGGATTGTTAAAATTGCTCATAAATCTTAAAAGTAAAGTAGACCCCATATATTATGATTTATTTTTTTCAACTCCTAAAAGTGATGAGCAGAAAGAAATTGTTAACGATAGCGTTTATTATATTTTCTTCGATTTCTTAGTTATTGTTGTAATGGCAAGTTGGCTTGTTATTTCGTCTATAATTTGCTATAAAAATATAGGATCTTGGTGGGCTATTCTGGTCGGATTATTCATTGCTTTTGTAGCAAATGTGTTTTTTGTTCCGTTGCGGTGGTCTAAAAAATAAAGAATCTTGTTTCCGTTCACAGTATTTTAGATAATTGAAGTAAAAGTTTGTTTTTGTCC
>CAYONQ010000059.1:0-18015 GCA_964405375.1 uncultured Pirellulales bacterium | reverse complement strand
AAAAATAATAAAAAAAACAATAACAAAATCCACGTACATCTTTATTTTATTGGTATTTAGCCGGTATTAATATTTATCCAATGGTACAAATTAAAGCGACTCTAACAAAGAATCGTTGGGCTCATATTGTAACGATAGGTAATTTTCTATGTTTAATTCTCTTTGTTACAGGCATTATTTTTCTCGGAATTTTCATTTGGATTAATATGTAGATTGTTTAGGAGATAAAAATGAATGTGAGAACGGATTTTAAAAAACCTCGACCACCGAAATCACCAAAGCCTGCCCATACACCTGAACGGAGAATTCCGGAACGACGAAAGGCACCTGCTGCACCACCCCCTCCTTCTCCAATAAAACCCCCAAAGAGTGACTAGCTGTGTAGGGTGTGCAACTTGTTTGCACACGCGGAATCATTCAATTAAAGAGATTGGACGAGTATTGCGGTGCATCGCCAGTCCCGATAAATCGGGACGAGAGAGTTGGGGTTGTTAAAAACATTAAAAACCAGTTAAATGCAAACAGAAGAAGAAATGTTGATATTTGACCAAGTCCGTGAAGAGATAGCAAATGAACCAACAAGTTTGTTATTGGGTAATGGCTTTTCTGTTGATTATAATCCTGTCTTCAATTATGAAGATCTTAAAGATGAAGTCTTCAAGAGAGCTTTCAAAGGCATGGATGTAGAGCAAATAATGCGTTACGTTTTCAACCAACAAAATTATATAGTTACTCGTATCAAGGTTGGTTTTATAAGAGCAATTGGTGCTGTTCATCCTATAAGAAAGGATGATAAGACGATTGCATGGTGTGCGGCTTTTCTCAAGAATTTTTCCAAGTTATATACATTAAATTATGATGTTATTCTTTATTGGGTTATCAATAGCGATGAAGAACTCCGCAACAAGTTTGTTGATGGTTTTGGTTTTCCAAAAGAGGGAAGAAAGCCAAATTGGCCTAATGCTGGTAGGACCTCTACTTTTTATCTTCATGGATCATTACTTTTGCATTGTGATAATACTGAAAGGAATGGTTGTCCTTTGCCTCCAAACGAATGTTATATAAAGAAATACACTCGTCCTAAACCACCTAGTGGACCTGTGCTTACTCGCTCCTTGACAGATAGATTAAGAGAGCTCACAAGGGAAGGACAATATCCCCATTTTGTTTCAGAAGGTGATTATAAAAAGAAATATTCAAGAATCCAAAAGTGTACCTACCTTAAAGGTTGTTATGACTCTCTTAAAAGTGAGGCAGGCAATTTAGTGACATATGGCATATCATTTAGAAATGACCAACATATATTAGATGCTATAAAAGAAAGCAAAATAAAATGTTGCTATTTAGGAATATATCCTGATGATGAAAAGATAATTGAACATTTAATTAAAGTTGCAAAATATTTAAGAGAAAATTCACATACCGTTAAATTGTATGATTCAACAACCGCAAAAGTATGGCATTAAAAACCAATGACCACCGAACCAACCCAACTTCGGCGAGGCAAGGCGTTTCATAAAAAAGTCCAGACTGATTGGCTCAATACCGCCGAAGGCAGGATTCTGATTGAAAAGGCTATCACCAAGCCGACCGGACGTAAAGGCAGAATAGATATATTCGTTGACGATGATGGCGATAAACTGGTTGCTGTTGCGGAAGTCAAGGCCTCTGATTGGGATAAAATGACAGATTCGGCTGTTCGCCGGAATGTAATACGGCAGATTAAACAAATCTGGGACTATATCGATTCGCAAATAAAAACAAAAAAGGATGTTAGCCCAGGAGTGATATTCCCTAAGAGACCAAAAGATAAGGCCAGAATGAAACTAATCGAAGATATGTTCGAAGAAGAAGGCATCCCTGTAGTCTGGCAGGATGAAACAATAGAAGAAAGAAAAGCCAGCGCGAGCAATATCAAGAAATAATAAAAGTACTTGTCATGAGCATTCATACCGATAGATTGGCCGACACTGTTGGATTCGAGATTCTCGGAAAAGCCCTTGGAAAGGATGTAGAGCTTTCGCTGGGGAAAGCTATAGCTGCTGGTGCTGTATTCCCTGCTGGATCAGATCCCTTGTCGGTCTTCCGCGAAGCTCTATCGGAATCAATCCGCACAATCGAAACCAACGAACGCAATATTCTTTTCCAGCAGTTTCTCAGGGATGGACCTTATGAAGACAGCGGTAAGATTCCCCCGAAGATGGTCTCCAAACGTCTTTCCGATGACGAAACTGCTGCCGCCATAAGATTTATTTATTATCGTGTCATCAACTATTTTCAGGGCGCTCTCGGAGAGTTACTTGCCGCTGCGCCTTGCTGTAAGGTGCTAAGAAGACTAAAGAGAGAAGGCGTACTTGACAAAGCTGCAAGGCTCTATGTCGGTGATGTGGTGGGCGTGCACAGACAAAATCGCAAGGGTATTCTTAAAGGCGCTGACTTTCATATTTTGATTGAGAAGCCTAACAGGGTGACTGTAGCTGGTGTTGCGGAGGTTAAATCATATTTTCAATCAAAGAAAAATCTCAAATCGCAACTTGACAAGCACATAGTAAGAGCAAAAGAAGGCTTACGTGTGAATGATACGGACTATCCTCCTGAAAATGTCAGTGTTGGCTATGGGAAGAAACGACTGGTGGTTCAAATCGCTGTGTTGCCGGGCGACTGGAAGTTGCCTCGCACATTCCGTTTTGAAGCGACAAAACATGGGCGGCGCTCGCTCCATGTTGATCCCGGCGTACCCGCAAAACAAGATGACCAGATTGAAAGGATTAAAGATAACCGGTGGCAAATTACTCTAAAGTGGTCTAAAGAAGCCCTTGCCGCTGCTGCCTTTGAAACGACTTTTTGGTACATGGGAAAGGTTGGCGAGGTGATCTATTCCTACGAAGTGCCTAAAGAATGGTCTGAAATGACTGCTGCTCAGGCAGGTCGCAATGCAGCCAAAATGATGCTTTACTATGCAATACTACGATGCCGCACTAAAGTTGAAAACCAGAGGGCCATATCCCTATATAACAGCTATGGTTTCGGCTACGCATTAGGAATGAACTTCAAAAATGCAGCAGGCAGACACGAGATGTTATGGCCAGATGATCTCGATGAAATCTTGGTAGATGGGTGCACAAAACACGGATGTAGATTGGACTAACCCTTGAATTTCATTTTCTTTAACTCCAATTCTCTCGTCCCGATTTATCGGGACTGGCGAGGCGCCCGCACTTGCCGCCTTTCAATTGATTATTGATTATTGATAATTTGATTGAGATTGCTTCACTGCGTTCGCAATGACATTTTAAATAGACCTCTCGACTGCGCTCGAGGTGACAGAGTAGGCAATACCCACTCCCGCACTTGCCGGCAAAGGGAAAAATAGCGGATAGTTACAGCGGATAGCGTTTAGTAATTTTTCTATTCGCTACATGCTCTACGCTTTACGCTCTACAATACAACCGCTGCGGTATTCGAAGGCTGCCTTATAGGCAGATAAATTCGTCTGTGTTTTATTCTGCTCTTGAATGTCTTGCCCTAGCATTGTTTTAGAGGCGTGTCATTTTCTTCCGGAATTCCATAATCGTTACCGAGTGCGGCTTGAAGTTATAGCTGAAAGGATTGGTTATGTCATTTAATACATCTTCTTTTATAACCAGCCGGTTAGGATTCTCAAAGGTGTTCTCAGTCATATAGTCATCATCATAGAGTTCTGCGAATTTTACTTCCGGAGAGAAATTCCACTTGTCGAGCGAAACAGTGGTCTTGACATTTTTGTCTGCGTGCAGATTAATGACCGCCACGTAAACAGTTTTCCCATCCTCGCTCATTGTGGCTGAGACATCGAGATAGGGGATACGGCCTATCGCCTGCGGTCGGCCTCTTTCGTATTCCGGTGCGGGGAAGCTGCCGCATTTTACGCCGGATTTGAGCAGCGTCGGCCCTGAGCGGTCTGCATACATCTTGAAGACAAGATATTGAGGATTAAAGAACATACCGGCAGGGTTGACCCGTATCATTCCGTTGGCGTTTATCGGCCCCCATATATTTGCCATAGCCGTCGCCTTATGCCGGCGTCTGAATGCGTGGAACATACCGGCTGCGTAAATAGCATCTCTCTGGGCGAAGTCGATTTCCTCGAATGGGCCAAAGCGGTAGTAAAAGGCGTTCCATTCATCGAATGCGATGGTGAGATCCGGCCTGTCCGGCAGAGCTTGTCTTATTTCCTTATCTGTCTCGATGATTTGCTCCTCGACGCCGTATGGTGATGATGCGAGATAGTAGTAGAGCTCTTCTGCGAACTTGGGGTCTTTGAGGTCTTCTTTTTTAAGTGTGTTTCTGTATTTTTTGGCGTAGGAATGAAGCGAGAGGTAATCGACGTATTCGCCGGCGATTTTGAAAAGCGCCTGGTTCCAGCGGGGGTATTTCCAGTATCTGCCGCCGCAGGCGACAAACTTTATGTCTTTGTCAACGCCCCGCATAGCCCTGCCGAATTCGACGCACTTTCTGGCGTAGGTTTCTTCGTCAACGTGGCCTGGCTCCCAGTTGCCGAACAGCTCGTTTCCAAGTCCCCATATTTTTACATTGTAGGGCTCGGGATGGCCGTTTTGTGCGCGCAGCTTTCCGAACTTTGTGTCGGGTGAGCCGTTGCAGTATTCGACCCAGTTGGCCGCTTCTTCGGCGGTGCCATCCCCGGCGTTGACGACGATGCATGGTTTTGCGCCGGTAAACCGACAAAGCTCGATGAATTCGTCTGTGCCGGCGTCGTTTGTTATCCACTGATTTGTTGTGGGGAAAGCGAAATTAAATTCGGCAGGGCGTTTGTCCGGGTCACCTATGCCGTCCTGCCATCGATGGCAATCGACATTACAGCCGCCGGGCCACCTTATAATGGGTGGCTTAAGGGCCTTCATCGCTTTGGAGACGTCCTTTCTAAAACCGGCGATGTTGTCATCGGCCATAACCGAGGCGGTCCCGACCCACAATGTGCCGCTGCCGGGGAATGTTATGGTGAATTTGCCGTTTTTGTCTGTTTGGTCCGGCTTTAGCGTGAAAGTGAACCGCTGCCAGTCCGGCCCGGTGATAGTGATTTCTTTTTTAGCATAAACTTTATTCTCGCCTTCCAGAGCAATAATAACAGGGGCGGTAATATCTTTTTGTCTCAGATTAACTCTGACGTTATAGCTTTTTTTCTTGTCGAAATACAGTTGTTCCTGGCCGATTCCGGTGCGCCGGTTGGCGGGGTCTTCGCTTATGATTTTTTGAGATTGAGTGCCGGAATAATAAATCGTATTGTCGTGGGCGAAGTATGTTTTTTCATTTCTCCCGATTGCAAACCAGGGTTTGACGACTCCGTAGTTTTCTTCACCGGGCTCGCCGTCGTCTTCGGCGAATTTTCTGCCTCTTAGCATTTCGGCCCAGATGCCCTGGTCAAAGTGGTGAAACGTATTGGCCATAAAGAGCCCGTAAATATCAGGGTTTATTTTGCCGACTCTCTCGGATGGCCGGACTACAATCTCACCCTGCAGCTCGTCTGCTGTTGCATTTACCGCCGCCGGAATAAAAATGAGGGCGATTACCAGAACGGATGCGCTAATTGTATTTTTACTGTTCATAAGGGTTCTCCTGACTGCATATTTGCTTTGCGATTATACCTGCTGAAAGATAACCTGCTAAGGCCGTCAGTGTCAAGATTGTAAAGCCCACCGAAATAGCTAAAAAGGTGCCCAAAACAGCCCCCGTTACGGAGGCAAAACCGTTAACGCCCCAGGCCCAGGGGACAAGCGGCCGCAGGTGGGCGTGAAGCTGCCTAAGGGCCGTTGGGAACGGTATTCCCATAAAAAATGCCAGAGGCGCTATGGCCGCCAGACCCAGCAGTATTCGCACCGGCCGAGAAAAGCCCACCAGCCAATCAAACAAAAATGCCATAACGGCTATTTCAATCACGCCGATAATGATTATGGCCAGTGCCGCTGTCAATATAAGCCGTGATGGGGGCAGTGAGATACGCCCTGACACCAGCGAGCCGCAGCCGGAAAAGACCAGAAATCCCAGCAGCGTTACAGCGACACCGAATACGGGATGGCCTATCAACAGTGTCATCTTCTGAATAAAGCCCATTTCCAGAAACATATAGCACAGCCCCAGCAAAAGAAAATAAATAAGCGCGGGGAGTTTTCGAGACCGGACCGCCTTGATTGGCTTTGCGATAAACAGAGGCAGCAGAATAAACAACCCGCTGGCGCAGACGGCCTGCAGCAGTGTTGCCGCCAGGACCAGATAGCCCCATTCGGAAAAGGGCAGCCACCGGCGGGGCATTGTGCGAATCATAAGGGGCAGCGCATCCCACTTGAAAAAATCGAAAAAGTAGGGCCTGTCGTCGGTGGCGGGACGGATGTTATAGGCATAATTACGGTAGAAGGTCTCATAGTCGGCTGATAAAATCCGCCGGGCGTTTTCGTAATAGAAGGGCTGCTCGAGTACGTGAAATCGGTTCGCATCTTCCGGCTTGATACCCGGTATATGCACGAGGTCGAAAGAGCGTTCCTGTGCGAACCTGCGGACGGCTTCGATTTGTGAATCTGAAATGGGCAGCGGACAGACGGCAATCGTGGCGGTTGCCCAGCTTCGAATCATAATAATCTGGCCGGCCGGGTCGGCAACGCCCCGGCGGCGAAGTGCCTCGGTTACCGTTGCGAGCATCTTGAGGGCATCTCTCGGAGGGGTCTTTAGTATTCGAGTGATACTTAATAGCCCCGTCGGATGCAATCGGCGAAGGGCCTGCTCGACGGCCTCAACGGTGTATAGATGACTTTCATTAAGGGCGTAGAGTCCCGCAGCAGAGGCGCTGAACGAATCGAGCAATGAGATGTTGATAACGTCATAGGGCTTACGGGTTGTTTGCAGGTGGCTTCGGCCTTCAGCGGCGACGACCTCGACATCGGCGCGGTTGTATAGGCCGGATGCAAATTCATCGAGCTTGTTGCGAACCATATCTATTATTTGTGAATTCATCTCTATGGCGGTAACCTTGCGGGCGCCGCAGACCAGGGCCTGGGCGACGTCGGAGCCGCCGCCGGCGCCGATGATACAGACATCGGGTTTGTCGAGTAAATGATAGGGCAATGCTGACGTTGTATGGTCGTAGCAGTCCAAATCGCTGAGCTGCTCAAAGTGATTGACTGCTGAAATGCCGTCAGCATCGCTGATGAGCAGTATCTGCTTCGGTAATCGACCTTTGTATGTTAAGCTCAGGCCGGGGAAGTATCGAATGGCGGGGGCCTGGATGCAGTCCAGCCGGGCTAATGGGCTGTAACGGACAGCGATGGTTTTGGAGTCCGGCAGGGCATTATAATAAACCAATGATTTGTTTTCGGAGATTTCAATCTCAAGGGCGAACGGCCCGGCGGCACTGAAGCCCCAAAGGCACACTGCGGCGCACAGCAAAGTTACTGCGACCCACCTGCGGGAAATTAGCATCGCCAAAATCAGTGCTGCAATAAATGCAAACCCGCTGATTACCAAAAGCAGCGTCTGTGGACAGTTGCCGTACATCAGGGCGACAACTGCTGCCACCGACAGACCGGAGCCGGTCATATTGTAAAAGTATAAGCGGTGTGCTTTATCGGCGTAAACGGTAAATGCTAAGGCCACGCACAGCCCGGCACAGAAAAATGGAATGAAAAACAGCAGATAATACGCAGAAAGATAAAGTATTTGCCGGCTGTCCCATATCAGCTGCAGCTCATCGAGCGGGACCTTCTGACATAGCCGGACAACAAGCGGCACTGCGACAGCCATCCCGAAAGCGAAGCACCACAGTATTTTTCTGTGATGGGTTGTAAGCGGTTTTGAGAAGACGGTGACAACGGTTCCGCCTGCCCCGAAGCCGAGCATCGCCGTGCTGATGACCAGAAAAGAAAGATGATGCCAGTGGCCGATAGACAATGCCCGCACCAGAACAAGCTCTAATCCGAGTGCCGCTGCGGATATGAAAAAGATAGCGATTGAGATAATCATAATATAACTGTAAAACTAAAAGCTAAAAACTGAGAACCATAGTTCAAAGTTTAAAACTTTTGGATTTTACACTATGGTTTTGCGTTTTCCGTTTTTAGTTTCTTACGCGCCCGAGCATAGGGACAAATCGCACAGGCAGGAGGCGTCTGCTGCGCACCACGCCTTTATCGTCTTTCGTAACCAGCACAAGCGTTTGGGCGCCGAAGGGACTTCCGAGCGGCAGAATCATTTTGCCGTCGGGTTTTAGCTGTTCAATCAACGGAGGCGGCACAAATCCTGCTGCACAGGTTACTATGATTGCATCGAACGGCCCCTCTTCAGCCCAGCCGAAATAGCCGTCGGCGGCCTTGACGAATACGTTGCCGTAGCCAAGCTCCTTTAGCCGCTGTTTGGCGGATTCGGCAAGCTCTTCGAGAATCTCGATTGTGTAAACCTCTCGTGTAATCTCGGCACAGACCGCTGCCTGATATCCTGAGCCGGTGCCGACTTCGAGGACTTTGCAGTTGAGCCCGAGCTTTAAGGCCTCGGTCATATAGGCAACTATATATGGCTGGCTTATGGTTTGGCCCAGACCTATCGATAATGGCTGGTCACGGTAGGCCCGCCGTGAGTCAGTTGGCCGGACAAAGGCGTGCCGCGGCACAGTGCGAAGTGACGTCAGAACATTGGGGTCGCTGATTTCCCGTCCCTCGATTTGCCATTTGACCATAGCCGCTCGCTCTTCGATGCGCTGACTGAAGGCCGGATGTTTATGCTGCGGCCGGGGCACTTCCTTATCTTTTGGCATTTTTTGTTTCTGCTCGCAGCCCTCGTTTGCGTCAGCAGGTGTTTGATTCGCATCGGCCTGTCCGTTTTCCGAGGTGAAAGTAACCTCTGGTCTTGTTAAATTGCCGGCCGTGAAAAAAGTTAGGGACAATACAAGAGCTAATAGCAGAAACGAAAGCGCTACAGTTTTCAATTTTTGATTTTCCACCTTTAGGTGTCCTCGCAGAGTCCTTCGGACTACGGAGATTTCCAATTATTTCCTAACTGTCAGCCAAGCAACATTCTACCATATCTATGAAGGCGAACCACAAGCCAATTCTTTCTGAAAGAGCGGTTTTTTCATAATGTCCGCAGTTCGATTCAGGCGAACTGTTGCTTGTTATGGCGTTTCCCATTCCTTTTAACGGCTTATTATTTGGCAGCGATTGTGCCGATATAGGTATAAAAAGCCGGACTTTTGCAAAAAAATCGCTTGCAAGAGGGAGAATAGCCCCTATACTTTGAACGATAGTGATTGCGGGTGTAGCTCAGTGGTAGAGCGTCACGTTGCCAACGTGGATGTCGTGGGTTCAAGTCCCATCACCCGCTTTAACGGTTCGTAGTTGCGACTTAGACCGCGAACAACGAGCAACTAACAACAAGCAACAAGCTATAGTATCGGCGAGTTACCGGCTAAACAGTAGTTTGGCGTTGGTCGTCGATGCGTTCGGGTCCGGGACTATAAAATGGTGTCGGATTGAAAAATACGAGGACCTGGCTAAGGGAAGGGCACTGCCGAATGGACTGTGGCTTATGGCGGGCTAATAAAAGTGCTTGGTGCCCTGATTTGTTTACCCTGACGCCTTTTTTGTTTATTATATTAGAGCAGCGAAAGTACGGTCGTTTAGGAGAGTGAAATGGCTGAGGAGCAGCAATCAGTAGCATCAAAGAATACGGTAACAATCGAAGAAGCAGGGCCCTGCAAGAAGAAGATTTCTGTAGAGATACCGGAAGAGACGATAAAAGAAGTTACTGACGAGCAGTATGAAAGTTTACGCAAAGAGGCGATGGTGCCGGGCTTTAGAAAGGGCAGGGCGCCGCGCCGGCTTCTGGAAAAGAGATTCGGCAAAGAGACCACAGAGCAAATCAAGCTAAAATTACTGGCCGATGCCGGTGACTCAGCCGTCAAGGACAACGATTTGGACGTCCTGCGAGAGCCGGATATTGATTTTGAGAATATAGAGCTGCCTGCCGCCGGCCCGCTGAAGTTTGATTTTGAAATCGAGGTTCGGCCCGAGTTTGATTTGCCAATGCTGGAAGGTATTGCGGTAAGTAAAACGAAGCTGGAGGTTACAGACGAGCAAATCGATAAAGAGATTGAGCAATTGCAAAAATGGTCGGGTGTGTGGGTGCCGCGAGAGGACGGCGAGATTGAACTTGACGACCAGATAGTAGCCGATGTGGTTTTGAAGGCCGAGGGCGTCGAGGAAGAAGAGAAACTTGACAACGTCGAGATATTTGTGAGACAAAACGGCTTTGTCGGGGCGATACCCATCGAAAAACTCGATGAGCTTCTGATAGGTGCTAAAGCCGGGGATGTTAAAGAAACAAGCGTTGAGGTGCCGAAGACGTATTTCAAAGAGGAATATCGCGGCAAAAAGGTAGATGCCCGGATTGCTGTCAGAGATATTAAGTGGCTGCGCCCCGCAGCGCTGAATGAGGATTTCCTTAAAAGGTTTGGCGTCGAAGATAAGGACGAGCTGCGAGAGCGAGTTCGCGATACGCTGCAGAGCAGGTTGGAACAGCAGTTGCGGACCGAAATGGCAGAGCAGATTTACAGGTATCTGCTCGACAAAACCGATTTCGACCTGCCTGTGGATGTTGTTGCCGACCAGGCGGATACGATACTGCAAAGACGATACAGCAATCTGACGATGCAAGGTTTGGGCCGTGAGCAAATCGAAGAGCAGATGGAACAATTGCGGGCAGGCAGCGAGCAGCAGGCAAAAGAGCAACTCAAGATATTCTTTATAATGGATAAGGTTGCCGGGAAGCTGGGCATTGAGGTCAGCGAAGAGGAGATTAACGGCCATATTGCCCGGTTGGCCATTCAGCGGGGACAGCGTCCCGAAAGGATGAGAGAAGAGATGCTGCGCAGTGGCTCGCTGACTCAGTTCAGATTGCAGGTGCGGGAGGATAAATGTGTTGCCAAGCTGTTGGAGTCGGCGAAGATAACCCCGACAGGGTCGGGGAAGAAAAAAACCAAAAACGACAAAAAAACCTCTAAAAAAGCGGTTAAAAAGGCAGCTACCGCCGAGGAGAAACGGTCGGAGAAACGCAAAACGACAGCCCAAAAAAGAAGGCCAAAGGACAAAAGTGCTTGATTAAGAAGGGCAGTTTGTAGCTCTGCCACAGGTAGCTGATGGAGATAAGCTGTTAATTTGTTAAAGGAAGCTGTAAATGTTTATTGAACATTCCGGCAAAAGTATCGCCAAAAACCTCGATATATACAATCAGTATGGTCAGTACCAGCGTTATCGTCAGATGAGTCTTGACGATATGCTGCTGGAGAACCGAATTGTGTTTCTGATAGGCGAGATATCCTATGCCAGGGCTGCCGAGGTTATTATGAAGATGCTGTATTTAGACAATCTTAAGCGTGCCACCGAAATCAGCTTGTATATAAATTCGCCGGGCGGCAGCGTTGACGATACAATGGCGATTTATGACACGATTCGTTTTGTCAGCGCCCCGGTAGCGACCTATTGCATCGGCAGGGCACAGTCCGGCGCCGCGGTGATACTGGCGGCGGGAACAAAGGGTAAAAGGCACGCTCTTCCGCACGCTAAGGTTATGCTCCATCAGCCCTGGGGCGGGATTGGCGGGCAGGCGGCCGATATCAAAATCCAGGCGGAGGAGATTTTGAAGGCCAAGACTATGATAAACGAGATTCTTTCAAAACATACCGGCCAGTCGATTGATAAAATCGCCGCCGAGACCGAAAGAGACAGATATATGACCGCCGAGGAGGCGCGCGAATACGGGCTTATCGATGAGGTGCTGCACAAAGAAGAGGAAGAAAAGAAAGAAAAGAAAGAAAAAAAGAAAAGTAAGAAGTAAAAACACTATATGGGATATGAAATATGGCAGTTAATGAGAATTTGGTGCCGATAGTAATTGAAAAAAGCGGCCGAACCGAGCGTGCATACGATATTTACTCGAGACTGCTCAAGGACAGGATAGTCTTTCTGGGCGGGCCGGCTGACGATACGGCTGCGAACCTGATTATCGCCCAGATGCTGTTTCTAAGCAACGAAGACAGCAAGAAGGATATTCATTTTTATATCAATTCGCCCGGAGGTTCAATCACGGCGGGGCTTGCGATTTACGATACGATGCAGTTTTTGCGTTGTGATGTAGCGACGTACTGCGTCGGTCAGGCGGCAAGTATGGCGGCAGTGCTGCTGGCCGGCGGAAAGGCCGGCAGGCGTTTTCTCCTCTCAAACAGCAGGGTCCTGTTGCATCAGCCGTTAATCGCAGGCGTGCTTGAAGGGACCGCTACGGACCTGGAAATCGAGGCGAAGGAGATACTTCGGCTGCGCAGCCGGCTGTATAATATACTGGCCGACCATACCGGCCAGCCCGCTGAGAAGATAGAAAAAGATTGCGACCGGAATCTCTGGCTCGAGGCAAAAGAGGCAATCGATTACGGCCTGGCCGATAGAATACTGCAGAAAGCGCCTGAAATCGTCAGAGAAGAAACGAGTAAAAGTGAAGATTAAAAAGCCGAAGCTAAACGGATATCGTACGGTACAAACTATACTGGCTGTCTGTCTGCTTGCTGCTGCCGGCTGTGAAAACATCGGCGGCAGGATTTCTCCGGCTGAGCAGATTCAGATACTGAGAGAGGAAAAAAGGCAGTTAACACGCCAAATCGAACAGTCCAGAGACCAAAACGAAGAATTAAAAAAGCAGCTCGAGGTCCTCTCCGGTCTGCCTGCCGAAAAGCTCGAAAATCTTTACGAGCTGCGGAAAATCAAAATTACCAGATACACCGGCTTTTATGATAAAGACAACGACGGCACAAAGGAAACGCTGATTGTCTATATTCAGCCGATTGACGAAGAAAATGACATCGTAAAGGCCACCGGCGCCGTTGACGTCCAGCTATGGGACCTGAACAGAAATAACGGCGAGGCGCTGCTGGGGGCGTGGCGAGTCGAGCCGGACGAGCTGAAAAAGCTCTGGTTTGCCACGCTGATAACCATCAATTACAGGTTGACATTCGACGTGGCCGGCAAAATAGAAAGCACCGAAGAGCCGTTGACGGTCAGGGTAACCTTTACCGATTATCTCTCCGGCAGGGTATTTACAGAGCAGAAAGTAATCGAGCCGTAACGGTAACGGATAGGGTATAGGGGACAGTTTTGTAGTTTCAGAGGCGTTGCAATGAACAAGCACTTGCTTATTCCAAAAGACAGAATCGCAGATTTTTGCCGGAGTCATCATATTCGCCGACTCAGTGTTTTCGGCTCAGCTTTGCGGGATGACTTTGCAGCCGGCAGCGATGTGGACATACTCGTGGAATTTGAGCAGGGCCATGTCCCGGGCTTTGCGTTTTTCCGGATGCAGGACGAGCTTTCGGAGTTGCTTGGCCGAAAGGTGGATTTACACACACCGGCGTTTCTGAGCAGATATTTTCGCACCAGGGTCGTTCAGGAAGCAAAGGTGCAATATGCAGAATGAGCAGGATATTGTCCGCCTGCGCCATATGCTCGACGCTGCAAAAAAAATAGTCGAGTACACAGCTTCGATTCAAAGAGACGACCTTAACAGGGACGAAAAGCTCGCATTGGCTCTTGTTCGATTGTTAGAGATTATCGGAGAGGCGGCAAGGGCTGTTTCGACAGGTTTTCGGCGAGAACATCCCCAAATTCCCTGGCGCGAAATTGCCGGCACAAGGGACCGATTGATTCACGGCTATTATGATATAGATTTCGATGTTGTCTGGCAGATTGTTTCCGGAGACATTCCGCCTTTAGTTACCGCGATTGAAGATATTTTGGCCGACATATAAATTTTCCAAGGGCTATGCAAAGTTTTCGCAATAAAATCATTTGTGGCGACTGCATAGAGGTTCTAAGCAAAGTTCGCAAGCCCTTTGCCGACCTTATTTTTGCCGACCCGCCTTTTAATATCGGCTACAAATACGATAAATACAACGATAGCCGAAAGCGCGAAAACTACATCGCCTGGACGCGGGAGTGGATTGCGGTTTGCAAAAAAGTACTAAAGCCGCACGGCTCATTTTACATAGCCATAGGTGATGAGTACGCAGCGAATGTGAAAATAATGGCCGATGAGTTAAAGCTTTTTATGCGCAACTGGTTGATATGGCACTACACCTTCGGTCAGCAAATGAAAAATAAATTCGCCCGCTCACACACCCATATATTTTACTTCGTCAACGACGAAAAGAATTTTACTTTCAATGACAGTGCTGTTCGCGTCCCTTCGGACAGGCAATTGACTTATAACGACAAGCGGGCCAACCCGGCAGGTAAAATGCCTGACGATGTCTGGGATGAATTTTCTCGCGTCTGTGGCACATTCAAGGAACGCACCGGCTGGCACCCCTGCCAGATGCCGCAGAACCTGCTTAAAAGAATCATAGCAGTAAGCTCCAATCCGGCGGATTGTGTGCTCGACCCTTTCAGCGGCTCAGGGACAACTGCGGCGGCGGCTTATCAGTTAGGCAGAAATTACGTCGGTGTGGAAATCTCAAAAAGTTACGTTGAAAAGGCACAAAAGCGTCTCGCCGATTTAAAGAACCGCTGCCAAAGCGGTTTATTTCCCAGCCCTATTGAGATGAGTGAGCTAAAACGGCTTTTATCCGATATGGAAAGACCCGCCGGAGAAATTGCTGCTGACGAAAATCTTTTAGAACTGTTTACAAACCAGTTTGCTGTGAGACTGAACGGCCAAAAGCGCTACAGCAGGGAGGAAATAACAACGGCTTTAGAGGACATCGCCGATTGAAAAGTGCGAAGGCAAAGAAAATTCTACTGCTTTATTCGGCGCTTGCCCAGCCCATTGTATGGGTGGGGCTTGTTGCCAGTGCGGCGATGCTGACGGTGATTCAGCCGCCGATTGGCCTGTCGGTGTTGGCGTGGGTTTCGTTAGTGCCGTTTATCCTTGTCTGTTCGCCGGCAGCAAAACCATTTCCATTGGCGGTTGCCGCATATCTTGTTTCACTCTGTTACTGGCTGGGCAATCTTTACTGGCTCTTTCCCGTAACGCCGCTCGGCTGGTTCGCCTTTTGTTTGTACACGGCACTGCTCTGGCCGATACTTGCGGTCGCCCTGCGTTTCTGCAGGATGAAAAAGATACCGCTGGTTTTGGCTGTGCCGGTCCTGGTCGTCGGGGCGGAACGACTGCAGGGCCTTTTTCTGGGCGGCTTTTTCTGGCGGTTTCTGGCTCACAGCCAGTATGCTAATATTACACTCATTCAGATTGCCGACATATTCGGTGCTGCCGGCGTTTCTTTCTTGATAGCAATGGTCAATGGACTGGTAGCTGATTTGATAATTACCGCCGGCCGGAGAAGGGTTTTCAAGAGCGGCAATTTTCTAAAAACCGCTTTAGTGTGTGTTGCACTGGCGGCTACTGTTGTTTATGGGCGGTGGCGGGTCGGCCAATCAGACGAATTCGTTAAGCTTGGCCCGTTGGTTGCGGCGGTGCAGTCAAATGTTCCGCAGTCGGTCAAGCAGTCGTTTCAGGCCTCTGACGTGATATTTGATGAGCTGCTGGGCCACAGCAGCGCCGCTGCCGACGCCGGTGCCGTCCTGGGGACTCCTCACGGAGAGCTAATCGTCTGGCCTGAGACGATGGTGCAGGCGATATTGGAGCCGCAGGTCCTTCGGCTGTTGGATTCTTCACATTCCTACAGGATCTTCGACGAAGCTATCAGCGAGCACTCGATGCAGACCGCATTTGTGCTTGTGGGTGCGTATGGCGGCAGGGGCCAAGTCCAGGAAAATTTCGATATAAGATTGGCTGAAAAGTATAACTCGGCCTTTTTATACCGAACCGACGGCAGCCAGGCAGACGAACAGTATGGTAAGATTCATCTGGTTCCGTTCGGCGAGTTCGTGCCGTTCAAGAAGAGTTTTCCCTTGCTTTATAATTTGTTGATGAGGTTTTCACCCTATGATTATGACTACACGCTCGATGCGGGCAGTGAATATACCGTTTTTGAGATGACCGGCGACGGGCAGCCATACAGGTTCAGTGTAATGATTTGCTATGAGGACGCTGTGCCGGCAATTGCCCGCAGGTTTGCGTTAAACGAACAGGGACGGAAGCGTATCGACTGGCTGGTCAATATAAGCAACGACGGCTGGTTCGTGCGATTCAAGGATGGCAGGGTTTTTCCCTCTACAGAACTGGCTCAGCATACGGCTGTTTGCGTTTTCAGGGCCGTTGAGAACCGCCTCGCAGTATTGCGCAGCGTCAATACCGGCATAAGCTGCCTGATTGACACGGCTGGACGCATAAAAAATGGCTTCATGGCCGGTAATTTGCCGAATAAAGCTATGGACAGGACGGGCTGCGCCGGCTGGTTCGTCGATAGAATGCCGATAGATAAAAGAACAACCTTTTTTAGCAGGTACGGCCAGTGGCTGGATTTTTCTTGTGCGGTTTGTCTTATTTTGCTCATAATAGTACCGCCTTCGATAAGGTTCTTCAGAACTGAAAAGGTGCGAAATTTGTTTGCAGGGATGCCGAAATGAGAAACGCCTTGTCTAAAACACAAAAGGCAAAACGACGTAAGGACACAAAGGTGCTTGTGGCTTACGGAGTTGTAAGTTGGGCGGTGTTTGTCTTCGGTTGCGCCGAGCTGGTTCAGACAGGTCTCTCTGGCAGCGACCTGACCAAGGCCCTTGGACCCCAAGCTATCCAGATAGTTCAGGAATGTTTAGTTGACGATAATCCGCAGGTCAGGGCCAGTGCTATCGAGGTGGTTATGGCCGCCAGGCAGGTCAGATTTATGCCCAAGGTGCAGCGGTTACTAAAAGACGAGTTTGTGCCGGTTAGATTTATGGCGGCTTTGGCCGTAGGTGATATGCAGTATCAGCTTGCTAAAAGTGACGTTACCCGGCTGCTGAAAGACCGCCAGGATGTCAGAGTCGGGGCCGCTTATGCGATTAGCAGGCTCGGCTCTCCAGAATACCTCGGGCTTGTTCGCCAGGCGATAACCAGCGAAAACCAGAGGGTCAGGGCTAATGCTGTTTTACTGCTGGGCAAAGGTGGTGATGAAAGTGATTTTAAGCTGTTGTACTGGGCTATGAGAGACGAAACCTCCGGCGCCAAGGTCAGATTCAACGCTGCAGAGGCCATAGCACGACTCGGTGATGAGCGGATATACCCGAAATTGTGGTCAATGCTTATAAGCGCCTACCACGACGATAGAGTCTTTGGTATAGGTGCAATGGGGGCACTTGGAACGCTAAAGGCCAGAGACGCCTTGATTACTATGCTGGATGATGATGTGCCGGAGATTCGTCTGGCTGCAGCTGAAAAGCTCGGTATGCTCGGCGATACGAGCGGCGAAGCCGAGGTTCTCGATGTTTTTAGGGGTAATCTCGCCGCGCAGATGGATAGAGGGGGGCTCGAACGGATTAATGTACGGACGGCACTGGCGATAGGGGAGATTGGAACACCGGCTCTTATAGAGTTTCTGCCGCAACTGCTGAACAGCGAGTCGAAATTTGTCCGTTTGGCTGCTGCCAAGGCCGTTTTTCAGTGCGAAATGAATAACTGAAATTGGAAGTTCTCTGTTTATGTTTTATAGCCCATCTTCGTCGGCTGGTTTATCTGCACTGTTTGCCGAAGGGCTGCTGTTTTGCAGGGTCGCCAGACTCGATGGGGATTGCTGTAAAAAAGCGCTGAATGAAGCCCTAAAAATAACTTGACTTTTTCGGGCTCGAAACGTAAAATTGTATAAATTATATGGTATAATGCTGCGGTGTGGAATCGCGGCAGGCAGGTGGGTTTTGAAGGTGGAAGTTACTGAAAGGAGCTAATCTTGAGTACGCTTACGAAGATTTTGATAGTTTTATTGACGTTAGCCTCGATTTTCCTCTGTGGTGTTGTGGTAAATTACGTTGCAAACGCCGGTGATTACAGGCAGAAATACAACGACCTGAAGGCCGATAGAGACGGCTTAAGCAAGAAGGTCAACGACCTCACCAAACAGGTGAA
>CAYONQ010000058.1:0-18306 GCA_964405375.1 uncultured Pirellulales bacterium | reverse complement strand
AAGTGCAAAATGCAAAATTGCGGAATGTATTGTCAAAAATCGACTTACATTTAACATTTGCTACAAATCGGTCAGTTTGAGTTATTTAGGACAATTTTAATGGCTTTGTCGCACCGACAGAAGATAAGTATAATCCCCGTGCTGTTTTACTGGCCTGCTATTTTTATCCTTACACATATGCCTATCCCGCGATTGGTCTTCAGGGCCGTTCGTGCCTCTGATAAAACTCTTCATTTCATTGCCTATTTTGTTTTAGTTTTTCTGCTGTGGTTTGCCATCAATCCCGACAAGAAGGTGAGCTGGCGCAGGGCCGCTGCGTGGTGGGTGCTTCTCGCGGTGATTTGGTATGGTGTTTTTGATGAGTGGCTTCAGGGCTATGTCGGGCGTGACCCTGATGTTATGGATTTTTTAGCGAACCTGACAGGTACGCTAACGTGCCTGGTTTTGCTTTCGATATTTCCTTTCTGGTGTGTGTCGCTTATTGTAACGGGTGCTATTATCTTTGTTTTAACAAATCCTGTGGGGGCGAACGCGGCATCGCTGCTGCCTGCGGCAAATGCAATGATTCATTTATTTGGCTATGGTTTCTTCAGTATTCTTTGGATTCGAGGTATGCAGCAACTCCTGTCGGTGAGGGCGCCGCAGGTCAGATGGCTGATGGTGGCGTTGTCTTTGCCGATAATTTTTCTGCTGGCGGTAAGATTGTTATCCGCCATTACCGGGGGTGGTTTCGGGCTGTTAAGCGCAATCATTTCGCTGATAGGAATAACGGCGGTGGTTGCCGCGATTTTTGTGACGGCTTTATTTCGCCGGAAGCGGGCTTAGAAATTATCTAATGGTGACACTTGAGGTTTTTTGAAGGGTGTATATAGGGGGTCGCCTATCAAAACCATCTGCCAGGAATTAAACGGCTTTGTGCGATAGTACGCCTCGACGAGACAGCGGCCGTCGAGAAGCTCGGCGAAAAATGCCTTCGGCTGTGGGAACGAATGTAGATAGGGTTCAGCTACTGCGCCCATTGTGGCGGTTATGCCGTCCTTGAGCATAGCGGGGCACCACTGACTGCTGTTGGGGTCGCGAAGCTCGAGCGCTTCGAGACTTGAGATATGGTATCCTATCGCACCTTCGACGAAGTCGAAGGCGTCGATGTATTTTTTTAAGCTGTACCAGCCGCAGTATAGGGCGGCAGAGGGACATTGACCCGGTGCGAAGAGGGCGTTGGTGCGTTCCTCGATAACAGGCAGTTGCGTTCGGGTCCTTATCATCAATGCCAAATCCCGCAGAGATTGGTCAAAGTAGCCGGTAGAGTAAGGTTTTTTGTCAGCCGGCAGCCCCCGCGAATCGATATAGGCGATGCCCATTAAACCTGTTTTCTCTGTTGTTATTGCCTTGTCCACAAGTGCTTTGATTATTTCAGGGACGGCTCCATCGAGGCGGCAGACCATAAGCGATTTGAAGTCCCAGTAGGGCATTTTATAGCTTAGTCTGTTCGGCTGCCATCGGTAAAGCTCGTAGCCGCCGAACAGAACCATTGACAGCTCGCTGTCTGTAGAGGCCGTTGTTTCTTTGCCGACGATGTAGTCAATTTCGGATTGCAGCCGGGTCAGTTTATGTTTGATGTCTTTTCTTTTTCCGGAAGTGTTGGTTGTGCTGTTTTGGTTTAACATCTCCAGTTTATTTTTTTCCTGCTCAGCCAGGATTTTTAATCGGCTTAGCTTGTCTTGCTTGTCCTTTAGGGGACCTCGCGGCCCTACGCTGACCGGTATACCGTACGTTGTCAGCAGACATCTGATTTTTCCGGCGAATTCAGGGCTGCGTAGTTTTATGCGAATTGGCTCAACGAGCCGCTTTTCATAGCTGTCTCTGGTGATTGTATTGTTAAGATTTGTTCCTAAAGGCAGTGTAAAGATGTTGCTTGGCGGTACGCCTCGTTTTGCGCAGTAGTACCGGGCAATCTGCCCGGATGGCGGGATATCACCGTTTGCTATTATTAAGATTTGGTCCGGCTGCAGGGCGTATCCTGCACCGGGTATAAGAGAAATCAGGAATGTAATGAGGGCTTTCGGAATCCTCATATTTACAAGCTTCTTCTTGAAATCAGGAATTTAGCCCCGGTAATACCGGGGCTATTTGCGCTCTGTATTAGTGTTTGGTACCGACACTATTCCGGTCCGTATGACCTGTAAGGTAATTCGATTGGGTACTCCTGAGTCACCTCATCGTAATCGTCGAACCAGTAAGCGTTCGGATTGCACTTGAAGGCCATAAAGCAGCCGCTATCTTCGTCGCAGACTGCCCTGTGATACTTGAAGAAGACCTGTTCTTTGGACTTGCCGATGACCTCTATTTTGCCGCTTGAATGGGACATTACGAACCGGAGGCGTTTTGCCAGGCCGGATACCTGCGCTTTGGCCTGCTCTACAATCTCATAGCCCCGCTCGACCGGTATTGTGTAGGCCTTGTTTCCCAGAGCCGGCCGACACTGGAATACGTAATACGGCACCGCACCGATAAAGGACAGCTTGGCAAACAGCTCTGCCAGAACCTCAGGGTCATCGTTTACACCTCTGATAAGCGGCATCTGATTAGCTGTTACTGCACCGGCTCTTTGCAGAAGGCCGACCGCTTTGACTGCCACATCCGTCAGCTCCCGAGGATGGACGAAGTGAGTCATCACGTATATTTTCTTGCGGTCGGTGCTGTAGGCCTCTATCATCTCCAGCAGGGCGGGGTCGTCAACAATCCGATACGGGTTGAACGCCGGTATCTTTGTCCCGATGCGAATTATCTGGATATGGTCGATTTCTCTCAGCCGGCGGATGATATTTTCAATCTTTGAAGTCGTCAGTACCAGCGGGTCTCCTCCCGTCAGCAGCGCATTGGTTATCTCGTGGTGGCTCTTTATGTACTGCAGTGCCGCCGGCAGGTCTCTTAGATATTCTTTTTGAGGTTCTATGAAGACGCGCTTGCGAAAGCAGTATCGGCATATGCCGTCGCAAACATTGCTTACCAGGAGCAGCACGGTAGAACTATATTTGTGCTCGACTCCAGGTATAACCGTGTATAGATTTTCATCTGAGGGGTCAAGCCGGCCCCATTTGTCAAGCTCCCGCATATGAGGGATTACAATTTGGCGTATCGGGTCGTTGGGGTCATCCCAGTCAATGAGAGACAAATAATAATCGTTGCTGCGAAATGCAAACTCATCGGTGACCTTTCTCAACTCGGCTCGTTCTTGCTGGCTTAAGTGCTCCAGCTGCTCTATCTTTGTCAGGTATTTAACGTTGGTGGCCATTCTCTTTCCTATTTGATTTGCTCCAGCGATTTGTTGTCCTTTCTATTTATTTTCTCCACGGGTATATTCGGTTTGTGAATACTTTTTCTCGTATATGTTCTTTCGGCTGAACACCTGGGCGATAGTCGCCAGGATTATCTTTATGTCGGTCAAGAAGCCAGCTGTTTCCACATATTTAACGTCGAGTTCGAGCTTTTTTTCTCGTGTCAGTTCGCCTCTGTCCTGCAGCAGCAACGCGAACGGTAAAGCAACAAAGAGATTGCGCACGGTCGAAGCCCAAGAATAGGCCACCGAATATTCCAGCAGAGCACCCGACCCACTATGCCATCCAGTGCTCTCGAACCACAATAAAGCATTCAGCGGCGGACATTCCAGCTATACTGCCGCGCCATTTAGCCAGCGAGGAAATGGCTTCTATTGACCTGGCATCGGGGTGCTGGCGTAACTGTGACTTGTACCTGCGCATCGCCTCCAGCTTGACAGGTAACTGACTGGATATATCCACCCATAACTGCGGCTGAAAACAAGGTTCGATATAGGGACCGGACCAGTGCGTCTCCGAAACAGTCTCGTAGCACAAAATCTGCCTGACATATTTCCGTCCTTGCCCCGGCCGAAGAGCAACCATACAGGCATCAAACACCTGCCTATGGTCTTCATGTCGGTCGCCACAAAAAGGCAAGAAGACCAACTCCGGCTTTTCTTCCTCCATAAGCCTCTCAAATCCACTATTCAACTCATGCTTTGGTATCGCATTTAGCCGGGTTACAGGCAGGTCCATAAACCGCAGGGATTTCACACCCAAGAGTTTATTTGCCTCACTGGCCTCAGTGCGAACCTGTTCAACCTGACTGTCGGGAAAAAGTGGTTCCCAGCCCCTGGTTACTATAACGACCGTTACCTCACTGCCTTCGGCCGTCAGCCGGGCTATTGTGCCTCCGACGCCAAGCACTTCGTCATCTGGGTGCGGTGATACAACTAATGCTTTCATCCTGTACTCTCTTGGGCTTGCTTTCCTAATTGTGTTCCGACCTTCAATAATTCCACAGGTCTTTTGAGGTTGTCTTCAAATTCCACCTCGGTCATCCAAATCCCGTCGTCACCGGTAGCCACCAAAATCCTGCCATTCTCGTCGATTTTCAGAATATATCCGGGCCCGGCCATATCCGAGATTTTTTCCGGCTCTGCAGGTTTGCCCCGCCAAACAATCAACTTATGTCCCTGAGCCCAGGTAAAAGCCCCATGATATGGTCTGCCCGCAGCACGAATCAAACGATAAATTGCATCAGTTGACATCGAAAAGTCAATTTCCCCGTCCGCTGCCGTCCGCTTGGGATAATACGTTGCTTTATTGTGATCCTGTGCGGTTCGGGGTATCTTCCCCGATTTGATTAGTGGCGTCAACTCCAAGATAACCTTCTGCAAAACCAGATTTGTCCGGTGAATCAAATCCTCAGAATAGTCATCCGGCAGCACCTTCACCTCGCGCTGAACGATGATATCGCCGGCATCAGGTTCATCAACGAGAAAAAACAGATTCACTGCCGCCCTTGCACCTTTTAGAATCGTCCAAGCTACCGGTGCCCGCCCACGCCCTTCCGGCAGCATGGTCGGATGAAAGCCGACACCACCATAAGCAGCCATCTTTGTCAGGTTCTCCGGGACCAGTTGTGATAATCCAATAACCAAAATCATATCAGGGATATGCTCCCGCAGAAAATTTTCAACTGCCGGTTCTGAAATTTTAATAAAGGAATGAAACGGAATGCCCGCCTTTGTGGCCAAAGGGCGAAGAGGCCTATAGTCCGAAATCTTGTCCGCTCGCGACTCATCCACGCCCAATACAGCAGTTATATCAACGCCGCCACGGATAAGGGCATCAAGGGCATACCAGCTCGAACTTACACTACCTATCAATGCTACTTTCATAAGGACTTCCTATTTGCTAAGAATAAAACTAACAAGACACCACTGTAAAAATCACTGTTATTTCTCATCTGCCTTATGAAATCCGGACGATGACAGGACTAAAACAACCCCTTTTCACCTCGCGTCCGTTCCTTTTCAGAATACCGTTTTTCATAAACTCCTTTTTTGCCGACCATCACGCCGAACGTCCGAACAACTATCTTCATATCCAGCCATAAGCTGTGATTTTTAACATACTCAACTTCTATGTCAGACTTCGCCTCCTGAGTAAGCGACGCGCGTCCCTTGACCTGAGAAAGCCCGGTCAGGCCTGGCTTGACCAGCAGCCGTTTTTTCTGGCGTTCATTCCATTCGGCCATCTGTGAAATATACAGCGGCCGGGGGCCGACAATACTCATATCCCCCTTTAGTACGTTAAACAACTGTGGTAGTTCATCGAGAGAATACTCTCGCAGCCATTTACCTACTTTTGTTAATCGAGGGTCTTCATCAGATTTTGGACTTGCTCCGAAGGGGTCGACACCGGTCTTCATCGTTCGAAACTTATAAAAGACAAACGGCTTACCGTCTTTACCTGCTCTCTTCTGTCTAAATATTACGGGCCCATTGTCCGTTAGCTTGATTAGTGCTGCAATAAGTACAAGAACCGGTGATAAGAGTACTACCATACATAAGGAAACAACAATATCTAAAATTTGCTTACAAAAACCTCTCATAACCGCACATTGTCCTTCCTTATGAGCTCTGGTTTGTGTCCGCTATTAGTATACCCTTTAATCCTTCATTATTCAATACTTGGAACAATGCCTTTACCTCGCTCATTGCGGTTGTTAGAATTAGCCAAGCTTTCTGGCCAGAAATACTTTAGTGGATTTCGCCTTTATTCCAACTGTTAAGAAGACAGACACAAATTGCCGATGCATATAAAATGTTTTATACTTATAGATATCGGGCAGGATGTCCACAATGAACCAAGTTCTTTATGAGGCCGTGAGATATGCACATTTTGCTGGTCCATCAGTATTTTCTTGAAAAAGGAAAGGAGCGGGCAGGCGGAAGTCGGTGGAATCAGATGGGCCGATATTTTGCTGAGCGCGGGCATAAGGTCAGCGTGCTTGCAGGCACTGTTCACTACGCCACAGGTAAGAAGCTGCCGAAGTACAAAGGGCACATCATAGTCAAGGAAGAAGAATGTCCAGGTGTAACCGTATATCGCTGTTATGTAAGTGAAAGTTATAACAAGAATTATCCGGGTCGCTTCTGGGCATATATTTCATTTGTGCTGTCCGGGTCGTTTGCCGGTCTGAAGATAGAGCGTCCTGATGTTATGATTTGCACCAGTCCTCCTCTTGTAGTAGGGTTAATTGGCTGGGCCATCCGCAGGCGTTTTCGCAATCTGCCGATGGTTTTTGAGGTCAGAGATTTGTGGCCGGAATTCGCAATTGAAACAGGGGTGTTGACCAACGCTCACCTCATAAAGCTGGGCTATGCACTGGAAAGGCTGTCTTACCGTGAAAGTACATGGGTAAACGTGCTGACACCTGCTTTTTATGATATTATGCTCCAGCGGAAGAACATTCGTAAAGACCGTCTGTCGATGTTGCCCAATGCGGCAGACCTCGATATTTTTCGTCCCGGCTCACACAATAACTGGGTGCGGGAGAAATACGATATCAAAGACCGCTTCCTTGTTATCTACACCGGCGGGCTTGGTGTTGCCAATCACGTTATTCAGTTCGTGGAGGCCGCAAAATCCTTCAAGGATGACAGTGCACGATTTATGGTGGTTGGCGATGGGATGCACCGACAGATGCTCGAGGAAAAGGTTAAAGAGTGGAAATTGAATAACGTCATTTTTACCGGCTTTAGGCCGAAGCAAGAAGTAGTTGACATTTGTGCGGCAGCGGACGTGTGCTGTGCGGTACTTAAGAAAATTGACGCTTTCAAGACCGTGTATCCCAACAAGGTGTTCGACTATATGGCTTCGGCCCGGCCAACAGTAGTGGCTATCGACGGGATGGCTCGAGAGCTGGTCGAAGACGCCCAATGCGGTTTTTTTGTCGAGCCGGAAAATCCCGAGCAATTAGCCCAAACTCTGAAGAAGCTCCAGTCCGACCCTCAGGCCTGCAAGCAGATGGGTGAAAACGGTCTTCGTTACGTACAGGAACATTTCGACCGCAAGAAAGTTGCCGACCAATATATCAACATCATTGAAAACGAGGTGTTACCAGGTAAACATATCTGTGCAGTAAAATCCTAGGCAGCATTTATGCGGAAGATGCGATTATACACACCTGACTCTACCCCTCGAGAGCCGACTTACACACTCAGCCAGCTCGCTATCACTAACGCCGTTTAGCACGATGGTGGACTTGGGGTCTTTGAAATCGGGGGTTTCTACCTCGATGCCCTCATCGGCGGGCGAAACAGTTGTAGTCATACAGACCGGTAACGAGGTATTACCTTTTATCACAAGCGTGGGTGTCGGTTCTTTCTGACAATAATAAAGCGACTCCCACCCTTCTATCGCAGGAGCTTCCTGCCCTTTCACCAAAGCATGGTTCATTGATTTAGGAGCAGCTACTGTCAGCGATATTTGCTGACCAGCAACATTTACCTGCCAGCCGTCCCCGCCTTTTTGCCAGTCAGCCGGAAGCATTCGCCATCGCATCGCCACATTATGTAAGTGGCGGCCTGCTATGTCATCAATGATGATGTAGGTATTATCTATTCGGCATATGCTTCGCCGGTGAATGACATTTCCGGGAAGACGAGTGTATCCGTAGTGTTCGCCTTCAAAGTAACCAACTCGCCCATCGGGTGACGTATCAAAACTGAGGAGCCGACAGCGCGTCCAGTAGAACCACAGGAACCTTGGGCCCTTGGTCATTTGGTCAGTATCATCGATTTCAACGCAATTGTGCGCAGCGGTCGAGAGAAAATATTTTTGCCATGCTTCCTGGCAGTAGTACATATAACTACCGGCATCGCGTAGAATATTTTCACCTTTGTACCACAGGTCAACGTGTAACATATCAGCGTGGGATGGGCGGTCACGGTAGCTGTGACATCGCGTCATAGCCCAGGAGCAGGGCCCTCGAAGTATGTAATAGCCACCAGTATCAGCAGCGAAACTGGCTGTCCGGGGGGAAGGCCTGATTGGCGCATTCAGAGCATCCGGGCCGAACAGCCAAAGGAGGTCCTCATCCCATAGGCCTTTCTCATAGAGCTTCTTGTCTGTAAGCAGAAAATTCATTGCCTGCAAAACGGGGCGGTAATCAGGAAAGTCACAACTGTTCAGCGGCAGGATTAGTGCCCCATCGTTAGCACCATAGTTCGGCACCTTACCGGTAACTTCGTCCTGCATTTGATATAAGAAATACGTTGCTTTTTTGAGCCGTGAAAGCAATCTATCATCAAGCGCATCTCCGTTCAGTTGAGCAAGTCTGACACCCCAGAGAAAATCTTGGAGCATCAAACGATGGTAATTCATTGAGTGTTGAATGTATGAACCATCTGTGTATATTTGTTTTAACCCCTCTGTTGTGAGAACTTTTTTGCCCAACGCCACCCAATCTCGTGAATGTATAAACTCTGGAAACAACAGGCCCGCTGTATATAACCCCAACGCTTCAGTAAGAGAATGATTCGTTCGAGTGGACACAGCAAAATCTATATTTTTTTCTATCCTATCGGCGTGCACTGCAATCGCAAGTGCAAGGTTTTTTTGCCTGGCGTTCGTTGTTGCCGTCGCATCTGACAGAGCATAAAAAGCGAAGCACATTGCCAACAGGCGTATAGCGCATTCCTGCCCACAAGCATAGTTTGGCCCCGTATTGGGCTGATTGGCCTGCTGCCAGGACTCCCAAAGCACCCAAAATTTCTCAGCGTACTTATTTTGGCGAGTTGTCGCAAAGGCACGAATCAAGGTATATGCCCATGCGAATCGTGACGGCTCCCATATAAACTTAATGTCCCCAACATCAGGGTCAAACAAATCTATATCGCACCAATGGCGGTCGGCTTTCGCCCGCTTGTTCGTTACCGGATTTAGAAACCAGTCGGGGCCGGCACCTAACGAATAGCTTTTGTCAAAAAAGTATTTAAATTTATTGTCAAGGATATACTCGGCATCGGCGATTATCCTGCTTTGGCATTGTTTATCCGGTGTTGGTGGGTTGCCCATATCGAAAAAGAAACGCCCTGCTTTCAGCTTATGTGCTTGTGCAAAGTCGGAATCCCTGCTACCCGGCTCAAGCCAGTTGTCAGACTGAGTTTCCGACCATTGAAAAGCTGGAAATTTTCGTTTCAGCAGCCCTGTTTTCTGTTGAAGAGCGTATTTTATACGAAAGGCGAGGAATCTCGTGCCGTAATAACGGGTGATTTGAAATGCTTTTTTGAGCTTTTGCACGTCTTATTTTAAATTTTTACTCTACCGGTCCCCTCGGCCGATTCCACAGCAGCAAAACCGGCCAGGGTAACATTTTCGATTTCTTCGAAAGGAATCAGGGCCTGCCCGCCTCTAACAATCCGCTCAGTGAAGCTGTGTACCTCAGCCGAATGCCCTTTATCTTGTTTGAACAAATTCATTTTCCTGAAATTGCTCCAGCCATATCCCCGAAGTTTTCTGAAATTATCTAAGTACAGAATCTTACCTTCGCAAAAAACCTCTAATTTCTCTTTGGGATAACTTCTATGCCCGTTGGCAAAGTAATGAAGTGTCCCGATTGACCCGTCCTCGAAGGCAAGTGTAACACTCACTTTATCGCCGCGAACCCCTACCCCCTGAGATTCGCCTATCATTGTGGCATTGACGGACACTATTCTATTACCGACAAGGTAACGCATAAGGTCGATCCAATGGCACCCTTCGCCGATAATCCGTCCGCCGCCGATGCTCTTGTCCTGAATCCAATTGTCCACAGGGATTTCACCTGCATTTACAACTGCTGTTATGCACATCGGCTGGGTTCGTGGAGAAAGTAAGCTGCGCATTTTTTCAGCGTGCGGCGAAAACCGCCGGTTAAAACCAACGAGCAGCTGCCTGTCATTTGCCTTTTCATAAGTCCGCTTTACATCGGGCAGGTCTTTGTCGTTCGTACATAGCGGTTTTTCTACATATACGTGTTTGCCAGCCCCCAATGCTTCTATCGTCATTTTAGCATGCAAGTTATGTCGGGTAGTGATAAATACGGTGTTGATTTCAGGGTCATCAAGCAGCTGCTTGTAGTCGTTTGTTGCTTGTTCAAAGCCAAACTTGCGAGCTGCGTGGGCACTTGAGACAGCATTAATGTCAGCGACACTCTTAAGCCGGACATCGAGAGAGCTGAGAATAGGCAGCAAGGTTAATTTTGCAAAATTGCCTGCTCCTATAACGCCGGCTACAACCTTTGTGGTGGAGGAGGATTTGATGAATTCCACCGCTGTTGGGACCGTGCTTTCTAATTTTGTTTGTTCTGATGGATAAGTTAGTATAAGCGCCAATCTGTGAGGGCCATCTGTTAACATCTTATAGGCCCTGACCGCCTCGGTCTGTGGGATACGGTCGCTTATCAAGTCATTTACGTCCAATGTTCCCGCTGCAATACTGTTAAGAATGGCCTCAAGGTTTCTCTGTTCCGTCCAGCGGACAAATGCATATGGATAGTCAGCTCCTTTTTCTTCATAATTACTGTCATACCGCCCTGGGCCATAGGAGCAGGATACCTGAAATGACAACTCTTTTTCGTAAAAGTCTGTGCGGTCAAGTTTCATATCTACTACGCCGACCAGCACGATGCGCCCTCGCTTATGGCACATCTGGGCAGACTGATGAATTATTGCATCGTTTTTGGCGGATGCTGTTATAAGCACACCGTCAACACCCTTTCCATCGGAATACGTCATAGCCGCTTTCACGGGGTCGGCTCCGTTCGGTACATTGATAATCCGGGCGCCGAACTTTTGTGCCAACTCCAGCTTGCTTTTATCAAGGTCTATACCGATGACTTTACAGCCGCAGTTTCGCAGCAACTGTACACAGATAAGACCTATAAGTCCCAGTCCAAAGACAACAATCGTTTCCCCAAATGTTGGTGTTATTAGTCTTATTCCTTGAAGACCGATGGATGCCAGTACTGTAAACACCGCTTGTTCATCGCTGACCTCATCAGGGACTCTTGCACAAAGATTTCTCGGTACACATACGATTTCAGCATGGGGACCATTGCTGACCACACGGTCGCCGATATTAAACCCTTCAACGCCTTGTCCCACCTCAATAACAGTGCCGCAGTTGCAATAACCCAAAGGCAGGGGCTCGTCCAGCCGAGCGAAGACACTGTGAAAGGTTTGCAGCAGGCCATCGGTTTTTAACTTTTCGATAACCTGCTTTACTTTGTCCGGCTGTTGCCTGGCCTTGCTTATAAGGGAGCTCTTTGCAAATGAAACCAGCGCCCGTTCGGTTCCAGTTGATATTAAACTGCACCGTGTCTGTATAAGCAGATGCCCCGGCTGAGCCGGTGGCGGGGGAACCTCCGCAACTTCAAGTTCACCGGTTTTCAGGTTTTGTAAGATTTGTTTCATTTTTCACTTTCCAGTGCTGAGTTGAATATATCCAGTAGTTTTTTTGCGGAGTCGCTCCATGTAAAGTTCTTTGCCTGTTCCAGGCCGAGGCTGCTTAACCTTACCCTTTCATTTTTGCTACTATACAGTGCTAACATCTTTTCTGCAATATCTTCCGGTTTGGTCTGGTCACAATACAGGACAGCATCACCTCCGATTTCCCTAAATGCTGGCAGATTTGAGCAAATTACAGGGCAACCTGCCTGCATCGATTCAAGCACAGGCAATCCGAACCCCTCCAATAATGACACATTGACCGAAAATTTTGCCTTTTGGTAGAGACTGATTATTTTCCCCAACTCCAATACTCCGGTCAGGATTATTCTATCAGTCACTTTCAATTCCTCACATAGCCGTTTGAGCTTTTTGCCGTATTTATTTGTGCAGTCGCCTACAATGACGAGGCGCAAATCCGCACACTGATTTGCCACAACTCTGAAGGCACGAACAAGCGCTAAGTAGTTCTTTTGGATGGTGAATGAGCCGACGGCCAGACAGAAATTCTCCTCTGCCCAACTTTCTTGTATGGATGTACCAGATGAAGTATTGATTGATGAGACTGCATTATGGACAGTGAAATTCTTTGTTGATGTTTCCGGCACCATCTGATTTGCACATTCTCGTAAGAAGTTTGATATAAAAACGTTTGCTTTGGCCTGGCGTAAAGCCATCTTTGCAACCTGCCGACGTAACAAGGACTTCACGCGATTTTTAAAGTTCCACCATGCCCCCGGCCTGGCAAATGACCACAAGTTTTGCTGGTGTGATACGACCGGTAAAGTTGTGAATATCTCGGGGTATCCCGATACACTATATATTAGAGCACAGCCAGCTTTTTTAGCTAATCTGGGCAAGACAAGCTGTTGCCAAAGACACCTGTTAATAAGCTTCTTCGCCCAGAATGGCGAGTAGATATATTCAAACCGCTCACCTTGTTGGCCGAGGACTTCCTCAACATCTTTTGTAACAGCATAAAAAGTAAAACGACAATTGCATAGCTTCGCAAGCTCGTGCATCAGCCCGATTAATACGGTGAAACTGCCGGCACTGGCACGGTTGACTGCTAATATGTCAACCGCTATTCTAATATTGCTGTGGTTATGCTCAGTCAACATCGGCTATTCACTCATTATCATTTGGCGCCATTGTGGGTATAACACATCCTCACTGTAATTGTTGTTTACATAGCTGATGAGTTTCTGTGGTGGGGGTGCAATCAAATTCCCCCGTAGGTAATCTGCCAGTTTCTCTGTTAACATCTTTACGTTACCAGCAGGATAGATAAATTCTTTACCTATCGGCCTGACCAATTCGGGTATTGCCCCTGCATCGGAGGATAATACCGGGCAGCCGAAAGAATATGCTTCCAGAATGATAATCCCGAAACATTCTAAACTTCGTGTGGGAAGCAAAAACAAATCAGCGGCTTGATACGCCAGGGCCACCTCCTCATCAGAGAGTCTGCCTGTGAAAATGACTCGACTGCCCAGTGTTGTTTTCCGGGCCTGTTGCTGTAGCTTGTTTCTCAAAGGTCCGTCACCGGCGAGTACAAGATTGAAGTCGTGGTCATTTGCTAATCTGTCAGCAGCAGCTATAAGGTCGGCAAGCCCCATCCGGGTTGTCATTCGCCTTAGACTGAACAACAGAGGCGCATTTTCGGGCCAGCTTAATTTCTTGCGGGCCTCGCTCTTTTCATATTGGCGCCCGCCATCATAACCACACCAGAATGGTAAAACATGAATCTTATCTCCCACACCATACAGTCTGTGAATCTGCGATTTTGTGAAATTGGACAGTGACTGCAGCACAGCAAAACTGTTATATGTCTGCGCCTCTAACTTTTTAAGTACGCCCATCCCAAAGGCCAGTTTGAACCAACCACCCGGACCTTGTGAGGCCCAGTTTATCCTTTGCTCAAGTACTACAGGCGAATGAATGGTATAAATTGTCCGCGCATCGGTCCCTATGGCCTTCAATGCCCCCAGGCCCGGCAGGGGTGTATGAGCGTGTATGATATCCCATTTGCAAAAGCTGATATATTCTTTTGCTGCTGCACAGGCTGATTCTATATGGTCTTTAGCTTTGCTGAAAATGTTCACATTTTGTCTTGGGGCGTATCTAACTATTTGGATGCCCTGGTGCTGTTCGCAAGCGGCCTTAATGCCATCGCCGATACAAAGGACAGCAACACGGTTTCCTTCATCGCGCATTCTACATGCGATGTCCCAGGCGATTTTGTACGCACCGCCGGGCAGATCAAGATAAAAGCGGTCAACTGCAACTAAGTAATTCATGGTCACAGTTTTAGGAATTTAGTGACGACCTGAAAGTTTCTTAAGGATAAACTTTTCACTTGGCTTTTTCTATCGCTTATCAAGCACATGGCTTAGGCCGATAATATATTCACAGACCTGCCACCTAAGTTCATTGAAAATCTCATATCTCGACTGTTTATCCCCCTGCAAATCCTCCAGAATTCTTTTCTCCATAGGGTCAACAGGCAGGTCCTTGTGTTTGGTCCAGTAGTCGTGATAAAAATCCATACTGATTCCACTTATGGTGTTATCCAGAAATTTTTCTGCTTTTTTACCCAAATCCTGGCTTTCAGCGTCACTACTTTCCAACGCTTGCTTGATGAGAACGCGTAATGTATTTATAAGCCGGGAATCCTCCACACCCTCCCGCAAAGCTTCATAAGACAGGGTTGGCAAAATATTACCTTTCCAGGTCGGGTACGTCAGAAGGAAATCTGTCCCACCTACTCTATTGGCTAAATCCGCTCTGCAATCTAAATCATCGTACGGGTCGACCAATGAATCACGGTAAGCGTAGCAGATCACATAATCGGTGTTTACCACAAATGGATACCAGCCGTGCAATAAACGACTATATAAGGGCCTCACACTGGTATCTAAACTCGTGGTGTAGTATGCAAGCATGGAATTACTCGTGCGCATTTCCTGCACCGCTTTTCTACTCATCCTCGCAACACCCTCTGCCAACACGTCTAAGACCTCTCTTAAAGGCCGTAAATAATTCACTCCTGCCCTGATTTCTGTTTCTTCTAGGGGCAATTGTTTATCCCATTGAACCCAATGGGTAGACCAAGTCTTTAACCCCTGTGCCTTGGCAATGCTGGAGCAAAGATAAGCCACTCTTCTTCTATCCGGGAATCCAAACGGCTCATCTTGAAAAGTGACGAACAACTCGACACCGTGCTTTCTCGCCGCAGCATTATAGCTTTGCAAAACATCACCATAAAGCCGATTGAAACTTGGATGTTGTGTTTTGAACGGTTTTGGGGTTTGCAAAAGATTAATGAGAGTGTAATAATCAGATAACCCTATGAAAACAGTCTTGAGTGTCTTAAATTCTGCCTTTAACTGATGCAGTTGATTTTCAAAATCGTCAAGTCCGACATTAAAACCCGTTGGTGTTCGTTCTATCTTCGTCGAGGGATAAAGTATTGGTGTTAGACCGTGGTCTCGCATATCTCTTAGAATATGAGATGGGTCTCTGCTATAAGACTTGTAATGCGGGCTGTGATAAACCATATGCTTAACGCCGTTTTCATTCAGCTTGATGGACAGAACCTTCACAGATAGTGGTATATCAGACATTTTTTTCCCAGCAGCCCACACTTCAACTGTACCTTTGTATGAACCCGGGTTCGCATCGCTCGGCACATTTATTGTCAGCCAGAACTGGCAGTTCGTGCCGGCTTTTATGTCAACAACTGGGCTCTTAAAACTCAGATAATCCGGACATGTCCCATACCTCTTCTCCCTCGCCCACCCCCATCGTTGGTCGTTATACACAACGCGACGAACTTCAATATTATCTGAACTTATTTTTCCGTTTTCAGCTTGCAGCTCACTCACAACGACCCTAACCTCAACCAGATCTTTAACTGCATGGATTACGAATGAAATAGGTTCTACCTCTCCCTGTAATTCAAAGCATTCCAGAGGTGAATCCAGTCTATCATATTTGACAGCACTGTTAGGGAAAATTAACTCAAGGTAGTTAACCGGGTAAATTGCAAAATCGTGTTTTTCAGTCTTAACTTCCTTGTTCCTAAAAGGGGGTTTCGGCTGATACTCCACCCGCCTTAGACCTCTTTTGGTTCTATCCTGTTTACGAAGGCGCAAGAACTCCTTTTTATCTACCGACCTGAGGCGAAAATAGGAAATTGGCAGCCCCCCTGAATCTGTTAAGGATGTGCTAATCTTGAAATGAAATGAACCATCTATAGCCCTGATCATCTGCCTTGGGTTCAGTTCAAAGAAAATACTTCCCAGCTTCCAATGACCGTCACCTTTTGCCTCAAGGTGGCCAACCTCAACATACTGCTTATCATACGCAAAGTCAATCCGGGACTGAACCGTGACCCTGCCTTTTACCCTGTGTTTTCTGATTTCGCGGGCCTTAAAATCATCACGGTAAAATATTTCCAGAATCATATCGTGTTTGCAAAACCTCCTTTCATCAACGTCAAACGCTGCAAAAAGTAACTCAGCTGGAATATTCCCTTTCAACCTGCGGCATAAAAACTCTCCGTCTTTGCCGCTGGTTCCCCAAGCCCGGCTATTTGCTAAAAGGACATCTCCGTACCTTTGGAAGTCTGTGTCTTTGCCCAGATGTTTTGTCACTTCCTTTAGCGCCATAACTTGGCCGGCACCGGCCGCATCTGTCAGAATAACTGTAACAGTGCAAAGATAAACTATACAGTTCAGAAACAAACGGTAATACATAAACGATTTAACTTGTTAGTTTAAGCCAAGTCATGCCCCCATTGCTCATCAGCAGTTTCCTCATCTATCGCAGGTACTTCCTCGGCCCTGAAGAAATAACCCAATACAAAGAAAGACAAAAATAGTATCAAAATGGTTCTTAAATGGATTAAAACAGAATGGGGCGTCGTCTCCATTGACAAAACCGGAGAAGATGCTATGACACCGAAACATGCAACCGCACCAATCGGCGTTCTATGAGACAGCAGCTTAATTATCTTTTCTACAAATCTAATGAGTGCCACAAAAAGAGCACCGTATATGAAGCCACCCATCCACCCAAAATCTGCCAGAGCGAATACTTCTATATCAGTGGCAAAATCTTGTTCTTTATAAAAGCCTAACGCCATGCGTTCATTCAAAACAACATCTGCTGCGCGCGCATACAATGCTTTCTGGGGGAATATTGCGCTGGGTATTGCTGTAAGCACAGCCATCTTCAGAAACTCGCCGTTGAGTTTGGGAATTCCAGACCTTAACTGGTGTGCAACAAGATAATTAAGTTCCAGTGCATGTAAACGCCCCTGAAGGACTCTAATATAAATGTCCCTATCTGCTACAGTTCTCGCGGTTGCACTTGCTATCATACGAGGCAAAAAACGTTCGCCCAATATCCACTCGCGGCGCATAAAGTAGAAAAAGGGGAAAACGAACTGCCAGCTTAAAATCGCCAATACGACTCCTAATAAAACGTGCTTAGACTTTATTCTGCCCTGCTTGGCAACCAAGGCGAACATTATTAGCAAGGCCGCAGCAAACATTGGCCTGCGTCCCTGAGTAAAAACCCAAAAAAGCTCGATAAGTAGTATTATCATACTCCACAACTTTCCGGGTCGATTGTATAAAAGACGAGTTATGCATATGAAAATAAATGACCGACCAAGCGTGTTGAATATTAGCCAAGCTGATAATACGAAATATGGCAATGTTTGAACTTGTGCAAGAAACGTTCCGGAGAAACCTAAGCCGTACTTAATCAGTACCCCGAACCTAACGAATAGAGACAGGCCGTAGAAACCGATAAGGGCAACAATATTTATTCTAAGTGAAAGATTAATTAGGTTGGCAAAAATACCTCTTCCAATACAAATCCCTTCTTGTTGCTCAACCTCAACATATTCAAGCCGTGTTTTCCAAAGTAATCCTGTAAGCGCCACGCCCAGCCAAAATGCGTAGATGCAGGCGAAGGCCAATACTACATCTCCAGCGTTAATATAAGCGTGTAATGCAAACCCAAGTGGAAACAACATAATACCGGTAATGAATTGCAGGCAGAACGAAAAAAAGCTCAGCCCAATCATTCCTGTTCTAAGAGGATTGCGCAAGGCCCAAAACAACCACCCGACATTGAACAAGAAGAGAGGCAATGCAAGAAGAAATTGTACCGCATAAATTGGCATATCAGATTGACCCCAAAAATATTATTGACATTGCGGCATCCCCGTCCTGTCCTGAGATGAGAAGCAGCATTCTTTACATCGCCCCATATTAGATTCCTCTACTGCAACAGCGTTATTATCTTATCTATCACATTCTTCAACCGGCTGTGAATGCTGTAGCCGCTATTTAAACATCTTTGCCTGCCTGCACGGGCTATCCTTTTCCTTTCTTCGTCATGAGCTAAGTAGTACTTTACTCAAACTGACCGATTTTAGGCCGCGAGGAGTTTTTCCAGGCGGCGAATAA
>CAYONQ010000057.1:0-18468 GCA_964405375.1 uncultured Pirellulales bacterium | reverse complement strand
TGATATGCACCAGCCCTTCAATCCCATCTTCAAGCCGAACAAACACGCCATAGTTTGTCAGATTTACCACCTTGCCCCGAACTTTCGTCCCGATGGGATAATTCTCTTCGACAGTCTCCCAGGGACTGGTCGTTTTCTGTTTCAGACCCAACGACACTTTCTCGTTTTCTTTGTCAACATCGATAACAACACACTCAATCTCCTGGTCAATCTTGACAACCTCCGACGGATGTAAGATTCTTCCCCAGCTTAAATCGGAGATATGCAGCAGGCCGTCCAGACCGCCCAAATCCACGAACACGCCGAAGTCGGCGATATTTTTCACGATGCCCTTTCGCAGCTGACCGGCCTCGATTTCCGCTAAAAGCTTTTCCTTGCTGCTGCGTCGTTCCTCTTCGATAAGTTTCCGCCTCGATATAACGATGTTACGGCCTTCAACATCAATCTTGAGAATTCTGCACTGCACTTCCTTGCCGATGAATCTACTGATATCGCCCGGCTTTCTGATATCAACCTGCGAGGCCGGCAAAAACACAGGCACGCCAATATCAACAAGCAGCCCACCCTTGATGCGCCTTATAACCCTGCCGGTAACAACATCGCCCTCCTTTTTCGTATTGATAATCTCTTCCCAGTTCCTGATGCGGTCTGCCTTGCGTTTGCTGAGCAGGATGAGTCCGCCTTCAGAGTCGGCATCTTCAAGAAGAACTTCTATTTCTTTGCCCGGCACTATCTCATCGGGACTGTCAAATTCACTCTCATCGACGACCCCTTCGCTTTTGAGGCCCACCTCAACAATAACATCACCGCCTATGCGCGATACGATTTTCCCTTTAATAATAGCCCCCGGCAAATGTGAATCCACCTTCCCCTGTAGCGCCTCTTCCAAAAATTCGTTCTCTTTCTCACCGAACATCTCGTTGACCTGTTTATCAAGCTCATCCTTCGACAGGCCCAATTTGTTAACTATATTTCTATCTACCATAAATCCAAATTCCCCTGTGGAGTTTCTGTTTCCAACCTATTGGCGCCCCACATTCGCGCCGATAAGCCGCTGTGCAACACCGCACAAATTTAATCCACCATACGTGCGGTGGATCAATCTTTTGCCGTCAAATTTTCCGCAAATTCAGCAATTATCCACTCAGGGGTCGAAGCCCCTGCGGTAATGCCGACTACATTTTTACCGGGAAGTATATTTTTGTCAAGCTCATTCCAATTTTGTAAATGAAACGTTTGCTTATTTACTTTTTTACAAAGCTCGGCCAGCTTGTGCGTATTGGCACTTTCCAAGCCGCCGAGCACGAACATTACATCCACCTGTTTGCACAACTCCACCGCTGACTGCTGTCTTTTTATCGCCTCTTTGCACAAAGTGTTGATTACCTTCAATTCACTAAAACCCTTTTTGGCTATAGCACAAAGCATTTTGCTAAAGTACTGCGGACTTTGGGTGGTTTGGCAAACAATACCCAACCTATCATTTTCAGGCAGCTTATGTAAATCCGACTCATCGGCAATCACAATCGTCTCTCCGCAGCTTCCCACAACGGCGCCGACCTCAGGATGATTTTCGTCACCGATAACAACCACTTTATAACCGTCTCTTTCAAGCTCGGCGGCTATCTGTTGGACCCTTTTAACCAACACACAAGTGGCATCAACAATATTGAGTTTCTTCTCTTTAAGCTTTGCCATCTGTTCCGGGGCCGCTCCGTGCGAGCGGATAAGCACCGTCCCCGACGGTATTTCTTCGACTCTATTAACAGTCTTCAGTCCCTTTTTTGCGAGGCGCTGCACCTCATCTTTGTTATGAATGATGGGACCAAGACTATAGACATCTTTTTCCTTCGCCAGTATCTTTTCAGCCATACTGATGGCGTTTTTAACGCCGTGACAGAAGCCGCACTGTTGAGCAACTATTACCTTCATAGTCAAGCAACGTCCCCTCTTGCTACCTCTCCGCCCAATAAACTATTTCTGATGTTTTCCAGCTTTCCGAAGCATACAAGTTCGTCCTTTAAGAGGATTGTCGTATCGGCAGAGGGATTAGGAGTTGTTTCGCCCTGCCTTGTGATTGCCAGAACCATTATACCCCGGCTCTTCAGCTCAGATTCGAAAAGCTTTTTATTCAATACGGGGTTGTTCTCAGCCACCTCGATTCTTGATACACCATAGCCGCCTGTCGCAATTGCCAGCTCCTCGAAAAATACCGGCTTAACTATTTCCTTTTCTACCATTCTCGCCCTCAAAGCATTTGTCAGCTTTTTTGAGAATTTAGGATTGGTGAAGAGCTTATAGATTACATATACCGCAACCACAATAATCAGCAGGTTTATCCACGGCACCAAACCAGGCGGGATTGAGAACGGCAAAAGCGGTTCTTCCAGTCCTTTACGTATCACCTGCCGGGGGCTTAGCGAGTTCGCAAAGGTTGCTATCATCATAACAAGACCGGCATTCCCCAGGACCATTAGAATCGAGGCGATTCGACGCCTTTGCCTATTGCCGGTAATCAATTCGGCCTCTTTGGTAGTAAATCCCGTTCCGGTAAAACAGGACAACGACTGAAACTTGGCCAAAGACCATTCAAGACCGGTCAATTGAAATGCTATCGCACCTATCCGGACTATTACAAACGCAACGGTAAGCACTATAATAAATAGTATCCAACTCATTACTGACTCTCCTCAATTTGCGGGTAGAATAAATTCAGTTACAAGTTTCAAAGCCATTTCTTTCTTTTAAAGTATATCAGCATAATAACCACCACCATCATCATAACAATCAAAACCAAACCATAGCCCCAGCGCCATTCGAGCTCCGGCATATACTTGAAATTCATTCCGTATATGCCGGCGATAAACGTCAAGGGGATAAATATTGTGGCAATAATGGTCAGCACTTTCATCACGGCGTTCATTCTGTTGCTGATACTCGAAAGATAGATGTCGAGCATACCGGAGACCGTATCACGGAAGGACTCTACCGTGTCTATAACCTGTATGGTATGGTCATAAACATCCCTAAGGTATATGTTGGTATCCTGCTTTATAAGTGAAGATTCACTACGCTGAAGTCCGCCGATTAGCTCTCTCAACGGCCAAACGGATTTTCTCAGGGATATCATTTGCCTTTTAAGGCTGTGTATCTGCTGGAGGGTCTTCTGGGTCGGTTCGCTGACCAGCTCTTCGGCCATAGCTTCGATATTTTCTCCGAGTTTTTCCAGAATTCCGAAGTATCCGTCAACAACGGCATCCAATAGTGCATACATAAGATAATCCGGGCCCATTTTTCGGACACGGCCCTTTGCATTTCTGATTCTGTCGCGGATTTGCTCAAAAACATCCCCGACTTTTTCCTGGAATGAGATAACGAAATTGGCACCAAGTATTAAGCTGACCTGCTCGGATTTTATTACTTCGTTCTCATCACCAAAACTTAGCATCCTGATGACAACAAATATGTAATTGTCGTAATCTTCGCATTTCGGCCGCTGGGCCGTATGGAGAATATCTTCGAGAATAAGAGGATGCAGGTCGAAATGTTTGCCGAGCTTTTCTATGATGCTTGTATCGTGCAGGCCGTCGATATTTATCCACGTTACCGTAGGTGTGGCTTTGAACGGGAAACAATCCTCGATGTTTGCAACCTGGCTTTCCTGAAAGTTCTGCTGGTCATAGTCGATAACGGTAATTCTTACCGACTCGGCCTTTTTTTCGCCGATATGAACGAGGGTGCCGGGCGGCAGGCCTGCCTTTTTTGACCGCGTTTTAGTTTGTTTTGCTGTTTTCATTTGGAATTACCCTTTCTGCAAGATTCCTAACTATTGAAAACGGGAAGCTGATCATTTGACGAATACCCTCGACGGAAGACAGCGTCCTGACCTGGCCGCTTATCTCCGAGAACAGCTCTCTTGCAATAATTTTCTCTTCCACTTCGCCGGTCTCTTTGACCATAGCAAGGCGGTGAAGCGAATATAGACCAATCAAAAACGCCAGAGCGAAAAAGAAATCCCACTGCTGTAGATTCAATGTCGGCAGCGTAAATTTTCCCGTCGGACTGGTATATTCTAATGTCCAGGCCAGTTCTCTGCCTGAGAAAAGGTCTGCGAATTTTCCGCCTAAAATCGGTGCGATTCCGGCTGCTATCGAATTGACAATGGTATTAGTCGCAAGATAAGCGGTAGCCTGTCCCTGTGGCGCCAATTTAAGGCCGATGTTGCCGCTTGCCAAAGCTATACCTGCCGAGGCAAGACCCATTACAATATGTATGACAACCAGCAAAGGGATAGTCAATATGTATTTTTCGGGCATTGTGGTAAACGTCCAGCCAAGGATTGATAATATAAACAAAGGCCCGCTGATTGCCAGCACCGATTTGTTGCTGAAGCGGTCTGTGAACCTGCCCCAGAGTCGCAGGAAGGCGAAGTTCACCACCTGGCTGAGAATTGAAAGAGCGATTATAAATGACATACTCAGGCCCAGCCGTCTGAGCATATATACCATAAAAAAAGGGGCCGCCAGATTAACTGCGAAGTTCCAGGAGGCCAAAAAAGCGATTAGTTTGCGAAAATTCTCGTCTCTAAACGGCTGAATAAGCAATTTGAAAATCTTAACCTTCTCGGCGGCTTTCGGCATCCGCGGTTCCGGTATGCGTGATATAAAATATACGCCAATAGCCCCTGCTCCGAAGCCGGCCAGGAACAGGATTGCGTAGCCGTGAATCTCATAATCCGCGAACAGCTTTTTCCAGATGTCGAGGTAAGCAGCGGCGGCTAAACTTATTACAATCGCAACACCGGTGGCTATTCTCATTCTCCTTGAGAAAAACGAGCCGAGTATATCCGACGGTATCAAATCCCGCATCCAGGAATTCCAGCTACAGCCGGAGACCGCTCCAAGAGCAGAAACAGCTACCAGCGAAACCAATAAGATTCCAAGCCCTAATGTGTCTGCAAATAAAAACGGGATAAGGACTATCAACAGCCAAAACAGGCGGCTCACCGCCGCAGCAGCGATGGTTATCGCCTTTCTGTTGCGGATTTTCTCCACGAGGTAAATCGAAGGAAGCTGTAATAACTGAGACAGCGGCCCGATTGCAGCCAAAAGCCCTATGACAAAGTTGGATGCGCCGAGCTTGATTGCAAAAGCGATTAAGAATGCCCCGCCGGTCAATACGCCCATTGCCTGTGAAGCTATTCCGTCTTTAATGATGTTATTGAGACCCGACTGAACCTGCGCTTCAGTTAAAGTGTCTTCAACCTTAAATCGCATCATCAGTTTCCCCCTCAATATCAATACTTGTATGGTTTTTTGCCGTGTTTTATCCGGGTTTTTGTCTGCATTTGGCGGAGCGTATCCGTCAAGCAGCTTGTCAATTCCCTGTCTTTCATTTCTTTTACCTGCTCGGCGGTTATTCTTTTGCCGTAGCAGACCACAATCAGTTTACCAGGTGAAAATATCTTCTTGAACCTGGGCCAGCACTCGAAGGCCCCGTCAATCATCACCGGCACAACCGCCGCCTCGCCCCGCCTGCACAAAAGACCAAAGCCACCTTTGAACGGCGCTATTTTTCCGTCCTTCGTGCGCGTAGCTTCGGGAAAAAGACAAACCCCCCCGCCCTCTTTAAGCTTACCGATGACCTCCTTCATCGCCGACAAGTCCGCCTCACCGCGCCGCAGCGGAACGACATTAACCGAAGAAAGCAGCCGGCCGAAAAACCTGTTGGCAAAAAGATTGTCCCGGGCAAGAAAATACAAATGTCTCTTCAAGGGCACCCCGCAGAATATCGGGTCAAGATAGCTCTGGTGGTTACCGACCAATACAAAGGCACCCTTATCAGGGACATTTTCCCTGCCGTAAACACGCAGGCGAAAAAACAGAATACAGAATAATCTGCACGCCCAGCGAGCAAGCCAGAACCATCTCGCCTTCAGTCTTTTTTTAAGCATTTTCTTCTACACAACACGAAAGTTTTTCCACGACCTCTTCTATACTCAAGTCGGTGGTATCGACAACAACAGCATCGTCAGCCGGCCTCAACGGCCCAACCGCCCTACTTTCGTCAATTCTATCCCTCTCTTCGATAGCCATCCGGATGTCCTTGATACTGCTGGTTTGGCCTTTAGCCCGCAGTTCGGCCTGTCTTCTTCTCGCCCGCTCGATTGGGCCGGCCGTCAAATAAAATTTTATATCGGCGTCGGGAAATGCTACCGTGCCCTGGTCTCTTCCCTCGGTAACTATCTTTTCCTCGCCGGCTGCGAATTCCCTCTGCATCTCTACCAGCTTACGGCGCACTTTAGGCGACGAGGCAATATAGCGGGCATTGGCAGTAACCTGCGGCTGTCGGATTCTCTCGGTAACATCAACACCATCGATACTGACCGACATTTTCCCTTCTTTACTCGAAAACCGGAATCTGCTTGTTCCCAAAACGCCGAGCAGCTTCTCTTGGTCATTCATATCGACGCCGGCCTGCATCGCCGCCAACGTAACGGCCCGATACATCGCACCGGTATCGAGAAAGCCGGCTTCAAGTTTCCCGGCCAACAGGCGGGCCACCGTACTTTTACCGCTGGCCGCGGGACCGTCAATTGTAATAATCAATTTCGCCATCCTGCGTGTATCATACCGCACTTTAATCGTTCATTTTCAATTCTTCTTTGACCTTGACGACAATAATACTCGTATCATCGCACTGGCTGGCAAGGCCGACAAAGCGTCTTCTGTAGCCAAGTATATCTTTAACCATTCGCTCGGCCGGCTCCGCAGCGAACTCATTGACCACCTCCAGCAATCTCTCTCTGCCCCAGAACTCGCCATCAAAGTTGGGTGCATCAACCAGCCCATCGGTATAGAAAAGCAGACAATCGTCGTCCTTCAAGCCAACAGTTTCAATCTCATACTCGGCCTGTGCGTCAACTCCGAGCACGACTCCGCCCTTTTCCAACTTCGTCACCCGGCCGGCTCTTATCAGCATCGTCGGCTCATGACCGCAATTACAGTAGGTTACGGTTCTGTCTTTGGCATCAATGATTGCGTAAAACAGCGAGATAAACTCGCCGTCCCTGCATTCACTGGATGCCATTTTGTTGAGCTTGCCGGCAATCTCTGCGACGGTATCTCGGCTGTGTCGGCCCTCGGCGTAAGCGCGTAAGGCGCCTCGAAACGAGCTTGTCATTATTGCAGCGGGAATGCCCTTGCCCATCACATCGGCAATCGCCACGGCAACGCAGTCACTGCTTATCTGAATAAAATCGTAAAAATCACCGCCGACGTCAAAACAGGGGATATAAGTAGCCGCTATATCCAGACCCGGTATCGCCGGTGCCTCTTCCGGAATCATCCTTCGCTGAACGACTCCTGCCAGCCGCATCTGCTCTGCGATGCGCGCGCCTTCAATCGCCTCTGCGTAAAGTTTGGCATTCGTTATTGCCACAGCACATTGCGAGGCAACCGCCCTGGCAAGGCCGATATCATCCTCGTCAAATCGCCTCGGCTTAGGACTATAGAGCCGAAGCACGCCGATGGGCTTATTCCTAAATCGCATCGCCACCGTAAGCTGGCTGACCAGTCCTTCTCTTATCGTCGCATCCTTATATTTTACGCGGTCATCAACCCGCATATCGTCCAGCACCACCGCCTCGCCTGCAAAGGCGGCCTCAACCACAGGGTCATTTTTTGAGACCGGTCCCTTGTTGCGATATTCCTCGCTAAGCCCGTAGGTGCTTCGCATCTTCAAATCGTCGCCGGCCTCGTCGAGCAGACGAATCGAGCAGGCCTTTACCCCCACAATCCTCACCGCCGCCTCGGCTAACCTGTCCAGCACCTCCTGAAGCGAAAATTCCCCCGCCACAAGCGTGGTAAGCTGGTATATCTGCTCGTCTCTTTCGAGTTGTCTCTTTGTCTTTTTTGCCATAATCGAGCACCGTTAAAAACACAAATCCAATGGATTATACTCAACTTACCGCCCTCGGTGAACTCTAATTTATTTCGCTACCGGCTGGTTGCGTTAAAAAGCATTTTAGGTTAGCATAAAGGTCGCAATGGAGCGGATTGCCAAACATATAATTTTTGTCGGCCAGGTTCAGGGGGTCGGCTTTCGCTTCACCGTCTTTCACGCAGCCAATCGTTATCGCCTGACCGGAATGGTCCGTAATGCGCCGGACGGCACCGTCGAGATGCTCGCCCAGGGTCGGGATGAAGACATCGACAACTGCACCCGGGATATTGAGGAATCCTTCGTCGGCTATATAAGCGAGACCAGAGTCGAAGAAGCACAACTTAATCCACAATACGAAGAGTTCAAAATCACCTTTTAGCCCTATGAGCAAAGCCGGTCATAATATCCGCATAGGCACGTCGGGCTGGCATTATGTGCACTGGAGCGGGCGATTTTATCCTGAAGGGCTGCCAAAAAGCAAATGGTTCCAGCACTATGCAAAACACTTCGACACCGTTGAAATCAATAATACCTTTTATCAACTGCCGAAACAGAAAACCTTCGAGAGCTGGCACAAACAGGCGCCAAAGAGCTTTCTCTATACAGTAAAGGCCAATCGCTATATAACGCATATCAAACGGCTGAAAGATGTGTCGGAGCCGCTCGAACGGTTCTTTAAAGGGGCTTGTTTGCTGAAAGGCAATCTCGGGGCGATTCTATATCAACTGCCGCCGAGCTTTCACAAGGACCTCGACCGGCTTGAGGGTTTTGCTCGGCTTCTGCCTAAAAAACCGACGGCTGTTTTTGAATTCAGACATAAAAGCTGGTTCTCGGAAGATACCTACAAACTGCTCGATAAATTCGGTGCCGGTTTTTGTACTCACGATATGCCGGGTATCGAATCGCCTCGTATAATTACCGGCAAGGTAATCTATATCCGGTTTCACGGCCCGACAGGTAAATATCAGAGCAATTATACCAGGCCGATGCTGGAAGACTGGGCACAGTGGATTAAGGAAAATATCAAGCAGGCCCGCAGCGTTTATGCATATTTTAATAATGACATCGACGCCAACGCCATTTGCAATGCAAAGACACTGAAGGAGCAGCTTGTCAGGAAATGACGTTCAGGCCTTTTTTGATTGCGTAGCGATAGACGGATTCAATCTCTTCGGGGGTAGGTCGGCGGTTTATTTTAGTATATGAAGATGCCTTATAACAGGGGCGGTACTGGTCCATTACGTTAATTGCTGTTTTCGGTGAGATTTCCTCCGCGAGAAAGTCAATAATCTCGAAGCTGCCCGCCAAATTGTTCGGCAAAACGAGGTGCCTGACCAATAATCCCCGTGTAGCTAATCCATTCTTTAGCTGAAGGTCACCCACCTGGCGGTGCATCTCTTTGAGAACTCTGCGGTTTACCTGCGGATAATCGGCTGCACCGGAGAACTGCTGCGCAACCGCCGAATCCGAGTACTTCATATCCGGCATATAAATATCTACAAGGCCGGTGAGTAACTTAAGCGTTTCAACCGAATCATAGCCGCCGGTATTATAGACTATCGGCAGCCGAAGCCCCTTCTTTTTCGCTAATTCAACCGCCGCCATTGCAGCCGGTGCGATATGCGTCGGCGTAACAAGATTGATATTAACGCAGCCGTAATTTTGAAGCCCGAGCATAGATTCAGCCAACCGCTCAACCGCTACCTTCTGGCCGTGACGATGGTGGCTGATATCGAAGTTCTGACAAAAGATACAGCCGAGGTTGCAGCCGGCGAAAAATATGGTTCCCGAGCCGCCGGAGCCGACAAGGACGCTTTCTTCGCCGAAATGCGGGCCTGCCGAGCTGACAAGCGGCATATCCGCAATACCACAAAAGCCAACCTCGCCCTCGCTGCGGTTTGTCTTGCAGCTACGTGGACAGAGCATACAGGGATTTAAACGCTGCCATAATTGCTGAACAGGTTTACTGAAAGAACCGAGATTAAGCGGCAAAGACGTCATAACAGAATTTGCTTTTCGGCAGCGTTATTCAGCCCCCTTTTTCTTACCGAAGACAGCAAAGGCCAAAACCGCCAGAAGCACCACGGCTGATACGTATTTAACAACTGCCGGCAGCATCCAGCCCGGCCGGGCGACTATCTCAAAGTCAAAACCGCCGGCGATATAATCGAGCAGAATGCCCCCTGAAAGGGCACAGCCGGCAACGGTAATCAGGTAGATGATTGCCGTTCTAAAGCCCAACGTTTTCCATATTGTTACAAACGAAGCGGCATTGGTGGCCGGGCCTGTCATAAGAAAGACCAGCACCGCCCCCGGTGTCAGTCCCTTTAATATCAAGGCCGCCGCCACCGGCACCGAGGCGGTGGCACAGACATAAACCGGTATCCCGAGAAACATCATTACCACCATCGCAAAGATGCCGGTTCCGAGGTACTTTGCGAAAAAGTCATCCGGCACGACCGCAGAAATAAATGCGGCTATCACCAGGCCGATTAACATCACCTTGCCGATGTCACGCGGCAGCGTAACAAAGCCGTATTTTAATCCTGCGGCAATCCTATGCTTTTTTTCACCACCACAACATTCGTCTGAACATTTTGCCGGCGGCTGGCCTTCGTCTTCTGCGGCTCGGCCAAACACATTAACTAATGTCCCGCCGACGATGCCGGTAACAAATGCCGCCAGCGGTCTAAAGACGGCAAAGACCGGCCCAAGAAGACTTAATGTAACAAAAATACTGTCGGCGCCGGTCTGGGGTGTCGATAGCAAAAACGATATTGTAGCCCCTCTGCTTGCGCCGTGCTTGTGCAGTGACATCGATACGGGGATAACGCCACAGGAACATAAGGGCAGCGGAACGCCGAAAAGCGAGGCCTTCACCAGCGGCCACAGGCCTTTACCGCCGAGATGTCTTTCCACAAGCTTCTGCGATACAAACACCGAAAGAAGTCCCGCTACGAAAAAACCGAACAGCAGATATGGCGACATCTCGGCCACGGTGGCCCAAAAATCCAGGATTATCGATTTAGCAAAATCAGCCACGATGCACCCATCCATTTTCAAAACAACAGCTAACTTCCCTTCGCTTCATCAACTGGCTTGTCAAATAATTTACCTATGTCCCGGCCCTGCAAAATCCCAATACATTGCTGCGCGTACCTGCACCACTCGGCGCAGCCGAGGTCTATCTTTGGATTAACAACCATCCGTCCGCAGTTGCGGCATTTCAGCTTCGGCTCATCCTTGAAAAACTCCATCGACTCGCCGCAGCCGGGACAGCCCACCTCGAAAATATCATCCGGCTTCCAAAATCTCTCGTCCTGTCCGGGACATTTGACCATAGTTACACCCTTAATTTATTTTCAGCAAATCGTTTTTCCCGCCAGCATATTAATCTCGTTTTTAAGTCCCTTGCCGGATACGAACCGGTATTCGCCTTTTTCCTTTAGCAGCACATCACTACTATCTACCGTTATTTTAATATCCTGTTCGGGGTTTCTTTGGCGGATTACGTTAGCTAACAAAAGCGCTTTTTCGAGTCCGTCGCCCCTGTTGTAATTTGCCACTTCATCCGGCTGGGCCAGGCGTTTGCCGTCATAGATTGAGACATTTTCCATTTGTTCAAGCCAGGCATACACCCGGTCAACCGATATTGCTTCCGCCATTTGCGCTGACACCGGATTACGCTCCATCGCCGCCTTGATAAATGGTGCCCAGTCACAGCTTTCCATATCACGGTACGCGTAAAAGGCAAGGTCAGCGGTAGGATTGCTTCGGCGTATCGACAGCAGATAGTCAATAATCTGCTCTCTGCTCTGGATGACATCGATTTTAATCGGCTCGGCGGATATGTAATTTTTCTCCAAACCCGGCAGTTTCGCCTCGGTATGGACAAAATCAGCCAATTCGTCAACAAACCCCTTTGCATCAGGGACGACCGGTTCAAGATATTTTGTTAATCCGCTTCTGCCCTCCGAGTTTCTCGGGTCAATCTTTTCTTTTTCTATAAACTCCTCAAGCTGGTCGCATCGAATTCTCCCCGGGAGCTGATACGGAACAAAATCCTCCTCGGAGACCTCGGCAAGCAATTTTTCAAACGTTCTGTCGGCTATGCGGTAATTGCTGCCGTGCTCATAATGAAACAGCACTTCCGCCTTTATAAACTGCATCTGGCCGCGGCAGTCCCGACACGCCTGAAAGTACTTTTGATAATGCCGATTGCACCGCAGAAAGTTTGCAAAGACCTGCAGGTTTAAGCCCATTGACAAATACGAACCCAGCCGGTTCGCAAAGTATCGGTAGGCATTCTTATCCATCGTCGCATCGTCATATATACAATGCACGTAGCCGGTATTATGGGCAATGGTTGTAACGTTTTCGTTCCGAAGCGCACGCTGGGCCTTGTCAGAGATAGCTGTGCCGTTGAACCACATTGCCTTCGTAACCAGCCGTCTGTTGTTGGTCAGGACGCCGTCCTGTATATCGATGAAATTCTGCGAGTGAAGCGGCGTCAATATCATATAGATGTCTTCCAGCGGTATTCCACAGACGATAAACGCCGCTGCAGCATACAGCGCTGCCAGCGAAACGCACTCGCCCGCCCGTTTTGTGTAGCCGGGCTTGTATCGAAAGGCATCCATCGCCTCTACGGTCTCCGTCTTCCAGTATGGAATGATGTCACTATCATATTTGTCGAGGCCGAAATGCCTGCGGATATCGACGTCAAAGTAATACTTGTCGCCCGCATAGCCAAATAGAGCGTTGCTTTCGGCGATTGCCTCAGGCGAGACGAAATTCTCAAATCGCTTAAGCTCTTTGGCCTTGCTGGTAAGCCCCCACGTCTCGAGGTCGAGATTGAACTCGTATTCGTCCATTATGAACTGCTTGAGCCGCATCAATTTCTTATAGCTGCTTTTACCTTCCAGTTTTCTGAAGCAGTCAAGCCGGCGCCACCGCCAGATAACGGGGCTCATAATATCAGCCAGAGCCAGGGCGTACATCAGCTCCGGAAACACAAAGATTTCCATATCCGAAAGCGTAATCGCTGAACTGTATTTTTCTAATTGCTCGCGATTCATTTCTACTCAATCACTTAACGTGCGAACCAACCTTGAGTTCGCAGACATATCTTAACAAGCATAAGCATCACAGGCACTTCAATAAGCACGCCCACAACCGTTGCTAAAGCAGCTCCCGAGGATAAACCAAACAACATCGTTGCCGTTGCTATCGCCACCTCGAAATGATTCGAGGCGCCTATCATAGCTGATGGTGCGGCATCTCGATATTCAAGTTTCATGATTTTCGCAAAGACGTAAGCTATCCAGAAAATCAGGTTGGTCTGGATAAACAGTGGTATCGCAATCCATAGGATTATCAGCGGATTCGAGAGGATAATCTCGCCCTTGAATGAGAACAGCAACACAAGAGTAATCAGCAGTGCTATAATCGTAATGGGTGTCAAGAAGTGCAGAAATTTTTCTTTGAACCAGTCTTTTCCTTTAGTAGCAATAATCCATTTTCGAGTAAAGTAACCGGCAACCAATGGCAAGGCAACATATATTGCTATCGATAACACAAGCGCTTGCCACGGTACAGGCAGCCGACCCACGCCGAGCAAAAATCCGCCTAACAGACCGTAGAGCAGCAGCATCGTCAGGGAGTTAATCGCAACCATAACCAGCGTATGGCCGTCGTTACCTTTGGCCAGATAACCCCAGACAAGAACCATCGCCGTACACGGCGCTATACCCAGTAGAATACACCCCGCCAGATAGCTGCGCCAGAGAGGGACTTCTAAAACTTTCACCCCATCGATTTCTATTACCTTTCCGGCTCCGTAAGTGGCTCCAACCGACAGGTCGAGGCCAAAAGGCATCTTGACATGGTCAATGGCCTCGGGGCCTATGAAGCCATAGAACAGCGTCCCCAGGAAAAACGAGGCGATTGCATACATTGTGAAGGGTTTGATTGCCCAGTTTACAAATAGTGTCAGGCCGACCGGCTTGATACTTTTGCCTGCCTTGAGCACCTCGGCAAAATCAATCTTGACCATAATCGGATACATCATAAAGAAAAGACATACCGCGATGGGAATAGACACGACCGGGGCCTGTCCAACGTATATTGCCATACTATCCAGATACTTTGCAAAACCAGGTGCAATCCTGCCCAGCACTATTCCTGCCGTTATACACAGCAGCACCCATAGCGTAAGATACTTTTCAAATATGCTCAGCCCTTTGCCGTTATTGTTTTTTCTCACCATTCGTTTTCACTTCTCTTGTCTGCGACCATCTTTTGCCTACCCTTCCGGACTGGCCACGCCATCGCAAAACCCAAATAATTCGCAATCCTCGCACCTCTCGCTGGTTCGGCCGGTACAGTTTTTTAGGATTCCAATCCTGCTCAACGCAAAATCATACTTGACGGGGTCAGCCGGTTCAATCTCGCTGAAACTTTCTGTTATCTCTATCGCAGTTAATAAAGAAACGGTCTTTCGGCTGTAAAATCCTAAAATCCTGCACAATCTGGCCATATGCACATCTATCGGCACAATAAGTTTGGCCTTATCAACCGTCCTCCACAACCCTGCATCCACCTCATCGTTACGCACCATCCAGCGAAGGAAAAGGTTCAATCTTTTACAGGCACTGCCCGAAGCCGGTCTTGGCAGCAAATACCTCAATCCATTCGGGATACAATCATTGTGGCCTTTGGCGTGCATATCCAAAAGCGAATCGCAGAACCTCGACAACGCAGGAACAATGCTTCCATCACGCAGACTATAACCCTGAACAAAGAAACTCTGGATGCTGCCGTATCGGCCCAAAACGCTCTTTAATAATACCAGCAAATCCGAAATATCATCGCCGCTGACAAAGCGATACTTAAAATCCTTCAGCTTTTCTCTTTTCCGCCCATCGAAGTTCCGGACGAACCTAAAAGGGCTGTCTCCCATACGCCCCAACAAATCATCGACGGCCTTTTCAATCTGCCGCACCCTGCCGTAGGCAAGCTCAGCCGCTAAAAAACCGGCAATCTCTATATCCGCCGGGTCGGAGTATCGATACACGAACTGCAGCGGATCCGGCTTTATAAACTCACGATGGTTATATCTGGCATACAGTCCTTCCAGCACATCTTTTATTTTCGTCTGCCGTTTATCCACCGAGCACTGCCGATTTAAATTCGTCAAAACCCATTTTCTCAATCATCGCACCCAATCTCTGGTGCGGCTTTGCATTGGCTTTATAATACTGGATAATCCTGTCGATTAACTCAATCGCTTCTTCAGTGTTAATATCCTTGGCCAATTCTTTAGACAATCTCGGCCTGGCACCGCCGTTACCTCCAACCAATAATCTCCAGCCCTTGGGCGCACCAACCAGCCCAATATCCTTTATGCAGGTCTCGGCACACTGGTTCGGACAGCCGCTTACCCCAATTTTGAACTTGGCGGGCAGTTCCAATCCGTGGTACTTCTCATCAAGTTTCATTCCTACACCGAGACTGTCTTGAATGCCCCGCTTGCAGAATGTCGTCCCCGGACAGGCCTTAATGCTCCTGACACAAAGCCCAACTGCGGCGCCGGCTTTCATACCAAGCTCTGCCCAGACGTCATCGACATCCTCTTCTTTTAGCCCAACAATTGCGATTCTCGCAGCACTGGTTATTTTAAGTGCCGCCGCCCTGTACTTTTCAGCCACATCTGCAATCTTCCGCAAGGTCTCTGAATTAACAACTCCGCACGGAATATGCGGCGCAACCGCATACGTCTGTCTATCTCTTTGAATAATTACCCCCTTTTCACCATCTTGCAGCATTTCTAACCCCTTTCCAAAAATACGCTTTTTCTTTACTTTATCAAACTCAACTGCTTAAGCCAATTCAAAACCCAAAATTGTATATCCCGCCTTTCAGCTTGACAAAAACCGGCTGGGCGGCTAATCTAACCCGGCTGTTCCTAATCTTTCCATCAAAGGAACTGTTAAAAAATAAAAGCGTCCAATATCGGCTGGATAAATCGGGAGATAAAATCGCAATGCCTGCTGTATTATTCGGTCAAGGTGAGGTACTGGTAATCGTTATCATCACTGCGGTTTTAGTCTTCTTTCTCATTCGCCGACGAAAGCGTTGACATCTCACAGCAAACCCAGCCAGGTAATTTCTTTAATATCTCTCCACCGATACCGCCGGGGGCAATGTTTTTAAGCGGGGTAAGGTTATTAGCGTTCGATTTTGTGAGCAATACGAAAAACCGGGTGGACTGGACAGGTGTCTATGCAGGGATAACAGTAAAACGGCTGTCAAAACGTTCATCATTTTTTGAGATTTTTTTAAGTCTTTGGTATTACAGATATTATAGATTCGCGATTTTTGTGATTTTATGAGCTATTTGGCCTTTTGGTTGTAGTGCAGTTGTAGGGATTTCGCTTACTTTTTACGGCCATTATTTCAAGAATTTAAGGCTAAAATTGGCAACAATATCCTTGCTATTTGGCATCTATAAGTGTATAATTGGATAAATCTTACTGTTTTGGGCAGGGATGTTAGCGTTGGGGATGGAATCTCGGAGGAGGCGTTCGATTTACTAACTCAACGCCAGAAATTGATACTATGAAGTCTCTGTGTCTATATTGGCATAATTCAATAGTAACTCCTTCGAGGAGAAAGGAAAATGTTTAGAAGAGCTAATTTACCTTTAGTACTTATGGCGATTCTGGTTGTATTAACTTTCTCTGTCTCTGCCTTTGCAGGCGTTTATGGCGGCGGCAGCGGAACAGAAGCTGACCCATATCTGATTTCCACAGCTGCCGATATGAACGCGATAGGAGCTGACGTGAATGACTGGGGCAGCCATTTTGTGATGACTGCCGATATCAATCTGGCCAACTACACCGGCGAACAGTTTAACATCATTGGAAACGATGTGAACGCATTTACCGGCGTATTTGATGGTAATGGCTTCACCATCTCAAATTTCACCTATAAAGAAACCTTGTCCTGGCCCATACTACCTCGTATCTTAGATCATACTAACCAAAGATCCAATACTTTAAAAAAGATGAACAATATACTCAGTGACGATTCTATCCAGAACGAACCTATTGTGATACCTACTCCTAATGATATTAATTGGACACCAATACCTATACCATTCCCACCGCGAGCTTCGGCGGAGACGGTTTATTTGCCACCGTGGATGGAGTAGACGCTGAGATTAAGAATTTGACCTTAGTAGACCCCAATATTAAAACTTTCGGTGGTAGTATTGGCGCTCTTGTTGGACATCTGCAAAACGGAACTCTCAACAATTGCGGTGTCGAAGGTGGTATAGTGAGTAAAATTGGCGGTATCTTTATTACTGGTTCAAGTGGTGATATCGGTGGCTTGGCTGGATACATCTCTGACGGTAATGTTTTAAACTGCCATGTTTCAAATGTTCAGCTATCGGGAGGTACTACGGGTGCCCTAACGCCACGTAATAAAGCTGGCACCATTTCCAATTGCTATGCAACAGATTCTGTTGTACCAGGAGGGTCTCTTATCTCCGGAGGACTTGTAACTGTAAACTCCGGCATAATTTTAAACTCTTATACAAGTGGGAGTGGAGATGATTGTGGTTTAGTAGGTACTAATCTCGGTACAATTTCAAATTGTCACGCAAGTGGAAGTGCTCAGTGGGCCGGCTTGGTAGGTTTCAATGAGAATGGGGGTACAATTTCGAATTGTTACGCAACAGGCATTGTTGCTGGAGACAATTTCGCCGGTGGTTTGGTTAGTGGGAACAAAGGCGAGATTTCGAATTGCTATGCAATCGCTGCTGTTGATGGAAATAATCTCATCGGCGGATTAGTTGGATATAATGAAGGGACAATTTCAAATTGCTATGCTGCCGGTCTTGTTACCGGTGACGTTAATGTAGGTGCCTTGGCGGGATATGATAATGGTGGTACCTATGTGAGTTGTTTCTGGGACAGCGATATTAATCCGGATGTAAATGGCATAGGAAATGGGAGCGATCCCAGCGTGGAAAGCAGAACTACCGCAGAAATGCAAAAAGAAAGTACATTTACTGATGCGGGCTGGGACTTTACCACACCTGTCTGGAAAATGTGCTACGAACCGAATTATCCCAAGCTCTGGTGGGAAGAATGTCTTGGACCGCTTGATTTGCTGATAGAATTGAGTGAGAGTATTGATGCTATGAATATCGATAGAGGTACTGCCAACAGTTTGCAGGCAAAGCTTGATACAGCAATGCGGTTACTGGAAGACGGTAACGAAAACAATGATGCTGCTGCTATTAACTTGTTAGAGGCCTTTATCAATGTCGTTGAGGCTCAGTATGGCAAGAAGATTTCCCAAGCTAATGCCTATATTCTCATTGCAACTGCACAAGAGATTCTCGAACTGCTAAGCGATGGGTAAACGGATTGTTGAATAACAGCTTTAAGTTTTTTCTAAATTACTCAAACTGACCGATTTTAGGCCGCGAGGAGTTTTTCCAGGCGGCGAATA
>CAYONQ010000056.1:0-18806 GCA_964405375.1 uncultured Pirellulales bacterium | reverse complement strand
ACGAGCCCGAGTATAACAAAACCGGGAGGCTCCGGTTACATAGCTTATCCGTGTCCCGTTAGAAATTGACGTCTTACTTCTAACGGGGCGTGTCTATTTTTTCTTAGTGCCTTTTCGTGGCTATTTGTTATCCAAAATCCGTGCCAATCTGTGTCTGATTTCTCTTCGTGCCTTAGTGACTTCGTGGCCAATCCCTCCGCGTTCTCCGCGGTTAAAAAACGTCTCTCTTTTTCTCTCTTTTTCTCATTTTTTCTCCATTTTTTTCTTACCTATCTTGCCCAAACCACCCAAACCAACCCACCAACCCTCATTTTTAACCCAAAAACCCACATCCCACCTTAAAATAAACCCCAAAAACCGGTGTTTTTTAAAAATTCCCGACTTTTAAAAACCAAATTCTCTGCCCTGCAAATCTTCATTTTGTCCGCCGGTTCCAATTCGTATAATCAATTCCGTTATGCAGCGCAGCGGACATCGACAATGGTAATCTCGACGTTGTCGCCTATCATAATCGATTCATCTTCGAGGCAGCTTCCTGCCTAACGCCTCAAACATTGCCAGCACATTCTCGGTCGGGGTATTGCACTGGATATTATGAACCGTGCTGAAAACAAAGCCCCCTTTCGCACTGAATATCTTCACGCGCTCTGCGACCTGCCGACGCACCTCATCCGGCTTACCGAACTGCAGCGTCTGCCGGGTATCCACTCCGCCGCCCCAGAAGACTATCCTGCCGCCGTACTTATCCACCAGCATTTGCGGATCCATACCCTCGGCGGAGGTCTGAACAGGATTCAGGATATCGAACCCCGCCTCGATAAAGCCCTCGATTAAGGGCTCACAGGCGCCGCAGCAATGTTTCATCGACTTCCACTGTGTATGAGCGTGTATCCAGTCATTGAGCTTCCTGGCGGGTGCCAGATAAAGTTCCCTATAACCTTTCGGAGAACAGAAAAGTGTATTCTGTGCCGCCAGGTCGGCACCATCCAGCCAAACAACCTGCACCTTATTGCCGACTGCCTGGTAAATCCGCTTGAGATTGTCTATCGCAATCTCCGCCTGGGCAGCAAAGACCTCCTTGATATATTCTTTCCGGGTAACCGTGCTTATATACCATTCCTCAATATCGCGAATGCCTTTCGGCCGCTTCAGAAACGGCGCCGGCACCAGTGCTATATCGCCAAAGGCCGTTCCTGAAAATTCGGCCGCTATCGCAAGGTCTGTCCCATTGTAAAGCTCATCCGCCTGCCGCTGCCAGATTGTCAAATCCTCATCGCTTACCGGCACGAACTCTTCAAGATTGTCGGCAGGGTCGAGTTTACTTTCATCAATCGGCTGCTGGCGAATGATTGCGTCAAAGTAAAAACCGCCCTTCGGCATCCTTGCCGAGGCCGGCACCGACCTGTCACCTTCCGGATACTGTAAAATGCCGCCGTCCGGCTGCGGCTTCGTATTGAACTTGCCCGGAACCAACACGTCCGTGCCGTCGAACGTTTTCCACGGCTTCCACTTAGTATTCTCAAAGCCAAAGAAGTTCTTCGGCCCAGGCATATTCACCACATCAATCCCTAATACCTCTCGCAGGTCAGCGGCGACCTCGCCGAGCATCTGATACGGCTCGACGACCTTCACCTGCTGTCCTTCTTTATCCAGACCGAGCGATTGGCGCAGTTTTGCAATAACACCAACATGAGCCCCTGTGCCGAGCGTTCCACCTAAATCGACAGGGACATGGTCCACCGGCCTGTAATCTAACGCCGCAAGCACACGCTCTCTGCCGGTCATAATCTTCTTATTAGCGCTGGCACTCGAATTATTATCCACAGTAAAGTCCATATTGATTCCTCTCATGTACACATAATGCCACCACTCACCTGCCCGCACAGACGTAAGCTAAAGTTCGACACATTCTATCAAATTTCAGATATTTAACGAGACTTTCTTTTCGCAATAAACTTAAATCCGTGAAAGCTGTGGTTAAAAATAAATTTTATTGTAAGCCGACTCGGACAAAATATAATGGGTGATTTACTTTTCGACTAAAATGGAGTGACTTTCAATGCCGAAAATATCTCTGGAGCTGACGGGGAAATGGGAGTTTAGAGAATATCCCCTTTCAGCGCGGCGGATGCGCGACCTGGATTCCGCCGACTGGCTGGCGACCACGGTTCCCTGCTCAATCTTTAACAGCTTAATTGAAGCAGGCCAAATAAAAGAAGGCGACATTAACGCAAATCCCGAAAAATTCTTGCCAGTCAGCGAAAAACCCTGGATATACAGAAAAATCTTCGACGCACCAGCCGAACTGCTCGACTGCGGCCGGGTCGATCTGGTTTTCGACGGGCTTGACACAATAACCCGCATCTGGCTCAACGGCAAGCTCATCGCCAGAACGAACAATATGTTCATTCCGTTTCGGTTCGATGTAACAGCACAGTTAAAGCCGCTAAACAACGTGTTATTAGTCAAATTCGAGCCCGCAGTCCAGCACGCCAAAAAGCTTATGCACCGATACACATCGTTCAGCGAATCGGACTTTATAAATCCGTATCGCGTCTATATAAGAAAGGCCCAGTACCAGTTCGGCTGGGACTTCTGCCCGGCGTTGGCCGGCTGCGGAATCTGGCGGGGTGTCCGGCTCGAAGGCATTAAAAAAGCCCGGCTCACCAACCTGCACGTCAGGACAATAGACTGCAACGACCGCCACGCCGACATCAAAATTGCAGTAAAGCTGGACACGCTCTCGAGACAGGATTATCTCTGCAAGCTGACCTTATCCCACAACGGCGAAACAATTAGGCACGACCTGACTTTCAAAGCCGGTGAAGATTCTCAGTCAACGGTAATTCACATCAAAAACCCCGCTCTCTGGTGGCCGGCCGGCTACGGCCAGCAGAACCTCTACCAACTTGAATCGCACCTGCTAAGCAGAGATGAAATTATAGACCAAGTCCAGAAGAAAATCGGGATAAGAACCGTTAAACTCGACTATTCACCAGACGAATCCTTTCTCCGAGCAACACAAAGAGACGGCGAAAATTTCCGGTTCGAAATAAACGGTCAACCCATCTTCGCCAAAGGCGCAAACTGGATTCCCGCCTCGATATTCGCCGGCTCAGTTACCGGCGATGACTATGAAAAACTTCTGCACGCTGCGGCCGAAGCAAATATAAATATGCTCCGTGTATGGGGCGGCGGCTACTATGAGGCAGACGAATTCTACCAGCTCTGCGACCAGTTAGGGATAATGGTCTGGCAGGATTTTATGTTCGCCTGCGGCTACTACCCCGACCGGCAGTGGTTCCTCACAGAAGTAAAAACCGAGGCAGCTACGATTATAAAGCGGCTTCGCAATCACCCTTGTCTGGTTCTGTGGTGCGGCAACAACGAAATTGACTGGATGCACCATACCGGCAAGCTCGGCAAACCCAGAAAGTTTTACGGCAAGGCAATCTACCACCAGCTACTACCCCAGCTCGTTGCTGAATTGGACCCTGACACCGACTACATTCCGACAACGCCTCTGGGCGGAAAGGACGAATTTAAGATTGGCCAGCCGCTGACCGCACACCAATGGGACGTCTGGTCAGGTCATCAGCCAATCCGCTGGTACTACTGTCAGCGCCGGAATATACCCGGATTTGTTACTGAATTCGGCCTGCAGTCGCTGCCCAACATTCAAACAATCAAAAATTTCTGTCCGTCCGACCGGTTACGCATCGGCAGTTTCCAAATCGAAAAACATAACTATCAATTAGACGGCAACAGCCGCTTATATCGTTATGTGGGCGATTTATTCGGCACCGCCGAAGACCTCGAGCAGTTTACATACTTATCACAAATCACACAGGCCCGCGCCGTCAAAACCTACGTCGAACACCTAAGGGCACACAACTTCAGAAACAACGGCGCACTGTTCTGGCAATTCAACGACTGCTGTGCCGCTATAAGCTGGTCGGCAATAGACCACACTAAGCAACCGAAAGCACTTTACTATTACGCAAAGCGATTCTTCTCAAATCTGCTGATTACAGTTGTATCCGAATTTGACAGGGCAAAAGCCAACTCGCCGCCATTATTACAATCGCTTAATGCCGTTGCGATAAACGACAGCAATCAACCAATAACCGCCACGCTAAACTGCCGACTGATTGACCTATTTGGCTCTTTAGTTGACCAGGTGACATTTCCTATTGCGATTAGTCCGTTTAGCACATCTGCTGTGCTGAAACTTCCAAAAACGCTCGTCCATCCTGCCCGCCCGGACAAATCCGCCTTGCACCTGCTAATGGAAAAGGACGGCCAAAAAACCGCTGAAAATCTTTTCTTTTATCTGCCCGATAAATATATCGACTGGCCTGAAGCAGAAATCACCTCACGCTGGACACCGATAACAAAGAAAAAATGGAAGCTCAAACTAAAATCAAATGCGGTCGCAAGAGATGTGCAAATCGATGCCACCGCGCCTGCACAATTCGACGACAATTTTATAGATTTGATACCCCCCGATGAGCCCGAAATAACCATCGGCTTTCAGCAACAGGTCCTCTCACTTGAACCGGCACTTCAGCTGCGCTCGCTTAATCCTATGGCTGTGAGAGTGGCTCCGGCAGCTCGAACTAATACATAGCCCCCTCATCATATTCGTCATATTCATACTCCCACCCCGTAGTGCGACGCCCACCTCTTCGAGTCGGCCCGCCGCTCCACGCCCGCAAAGGTTCTTTTGGCTCTTTCTCAGACTTATTTATTTCGTTAAACTTGGCCTGCAATTGCTCATCCCAATACCTTGTTTTAACAGGCACCCGCTCTATAGTGGTGCCATCGAAGCTATAAAGCATATTGAAATAATTTCTGGCACGCAGATTCTTTCCGCCCGACCAATCATTCACAGCCATAACATCCACCAAAACTGCCCCTGTAGAATAATCAACCGTCTCAGGCACCACAACCCCCTCCTCGACATCCGCAATCTCAGAATCAGCAACTTTACCTACAACCTCTCCCTGCCTGACCATAAAGTCCTTACTATACCAGTAACCCAGCACATATCTGGACACCTGTACCGTCACGGTCCTGGCGGCGGCCTGCACATCCCGTGGAAAGAAGTACAATCTGGCCGGTATCGTTACGTTCACGGTTGCATCAGAAAATTTACCCCACAAGATAACCTTATTCTTCAGGTGCTTACCTTGCTCGCTGAACCGCTCCGTACCAGCTATCGGATTAAAAACGCCCAAACGAACCCTGTATCTGTAGCTTTTCCCCGGCTCAACAGTATCATCGTGGGCCCAAAACACTAATGGCTGACGCATCTTGGCAAGGTCGCTGTCCTCGGTAATTAAAATATCCTCAAACTCTCCATAAACATCATCTGTTGACCCCGTCTTCGAGACCTCTGCAGGTCTTCTTTCCGGACGTTCTCTTTCAGTCGAGCGGTCGCCAATACTTCTTCTCGTCACGGTACTCCGTACAGGGGCACTTACGCTGCCCCCCCCATCACCATACCAGTCTGCAGCGGAATCATCTACCGCTACCGAACGCGACCTTGCTTGTATTGTTCTTGCGCTTCGTTGTGCACGCGCTACCTCACGTTCACGTTCACGCTCGGCCCATTCCGCCTGCTTGGCCTCACGCCTCTCCTCCAAGCTTTGCTGTCTTTGCTGTTTCACAAACTTCTTATGCAGCGAAGGGGGGAACCACTCTTCATTTGCAGAGGCAATTCTGTAGGCCTCCGGCTGCAACAGGTCCACCCGGACCTGCGGGTCATCAAATTGAAGCATACGCACCTTCATCCCGCCGGTCGGCAGCCCTTCAACCTCCTCTATGATTTCAAAAATCCGCTTGCGTGCGTCAATCCTGGTTCGAGGCACAATCTGCCAATCGCTCCAGGCGCCGTCAGATAATAATTCCTGTCTTTGCAACTGCACAGCCGAAAAAATCGGCTCCGCAAGGCAGGGGTCACGCCATTGCTGGCGAACATTATCACCGGCAAAACTCTTATGAAAATTCTCGTATAACCGCGCAACATCAAACTTTGCTTCCACAGTTACAAAATCAATATCATTCGGCTTCGTCACAACTGCGTCATAAACCTTTTCTTCATTAATTATCTCGGTAGGCACATAAGCCACCGCCCTGATGTGCTCGACCTGAACATCGCCGACCTCCGGGACCTGCGGAAGCACATACACCGGCCGAATACCCACGTCCCCCGAACTTTCATTAGGCTGCGGCAGACAAACACTAACGTCAATATCACTTATCGCCGAGTCGACAAGGGTGGCAAAATCATCTACCCGCAGCTCATATGCCTGCTTCGGCTCCGGCTTGCGGTCCAGCTTGCTCTTCAAAACCTCCGCCTGCTCGCTTATGTAAATATCAATTTCACCCGCGCCAAACCTCTTATTATCATAGTCAACTACACTGGGACCAACAAAAACACGGGTAATCAGAAGCCAGACACACACAATCCCAATAACAGCCAAAACTATTTTTTCAACATGTTCTTCGAAAAAGTTGCCGCCTTTTTTACCCATATCTCACATCTCTCGAACAAAGTCTCCAAGAGCAGGTAACAATACAACTCGCAAGTGCGCAAACCACAAATACCATTATACCCTTGCGTATCTATGCCCTTGTGTTCTCACTATGACCCAAGTTCTTTTTTAACCGATTCCGGTTTAACTTCATCGTAGCCGTTCTTGTTGAAGATATATTCGCAAACCAAGCTCAATTCCACCACGGCATCTTCACCGTAGCGGTAGAGCATATGTTCTTCGCTCTCCCGGTCGACCGAGGCAATATTACTCTCCAAAATCGTTATCTGATTATGTTTGAAGGTTTGAGGCCGTTCTAACTCACCCAAAAACCCCTGAAAAGTATGTTCCTTTGCACTGCAAAGTTTCTGCATAAACGGCAAAACCGTCTTCGCACTAACCACAACAACAACATTAAAATGTACAACATCAATATCATCATCGCAAAACCTTTCGGTAAAAGACGCCGCAAGCTCATCCCCAATCGAAAGAACATAACTGGGGCTATCACCTACCGTCCTCTTACTCGACCCTGCGCCGCTCGTGGTAAAACTCGCGGACATAAGCCGTTTGACCGGCGACGTGAAAACGCTGTCCGAGCCGGAATTACACGCAGCTATCGTGTCGATAACATCTTCGATAATCCAGTAACCTAATTGCCAATACCAGCATTCTTTAACTGCCTGCTCCATCCCCGCATACTTATATTCGGCCCAAAACTCGTGTCCGCTCATCCCGGTCGGATTAGCATAAACAGAGGCAGATTCCGCCTTCGCCCGGCAAAGAGCGTCCGTTATCGTTGCCTCAACCTCGCTCAAATTCCTCGTTGACCTTCGCCTGCCCGCACCTCGAACCGGTGAACCGGAGCTAAGCAAACTTCTCTCAAGCTCAGCCTCTGTAGGACAATCACGAGCATTCAGCCAGTCAAGCAACTGCTCTATCCCGGTGCGGAACCGCCGCCCGAATTCCCCAAAAATCAAAGTAGATGTATCTTTCGGCTCAGGAAATATCTTATAGCTCAATAACTGTCGCTGACTGCTTTGCATAGCTAAAAGAGCCATTTGATTGGCATCGGCCTCATAATCCTGCTGATACGCCTGCTCAACCTTCCATTGCTCACGAGCAGGGACCGTTTTACCCAAGGATTGAACCCTCCTGCCCATTGAAACACTTTCAGATGCTATCTGCTTTTTGAGTTTACCGCTCATTAACTGGGTAGGTATAAAAAGAAACCCGGCAACCACTGCTATGACAACCGGCACCAACAGCGGTGAGTAGTTCCTAAAAATACTTAATTTTCGTATAATGTCCTTAAATTTGGCAACATCCATTTTATTTCACCAACCTGTTCCCGATAACACACAGCAGATACCAAATAGAAAAAGTAATCCCTATGTACTATCAGCTATCCGCTGTCCGCTGTTTCTTCCTCCGGCGCATCCTTCCACACAAACTTAACATTTAACACGAACCAGTGGTCATTGACCTCATAAACAACGTTACCCATCCTGTCTATCTTCTCTGTGCCGTGCTCGTCAAGCTCAGCAACCTTACTGATAACCTCCCTTGTCTGCGGGTCAATCAAAACCGGTTTACTACCTACTGCCCGCCCGACTTTGCCTGCTTTGCCAAATCCAACATCCTCAACAACACCTATCCCCACAGGCATATCAGCGCCCCAATCTACCTCGCCTGTTTCCAATCTGCAATGCTCTATCTTGGTTCTCTCATACAGCTCGAACGGGCTGTTTCCGTCAACAATATCATCAAGATGCAGCAGTCGCGTAACAACTCCCCATCTGTTCTGGTCATCCTCCACCCCTGCCGGGTCCATCAGCTCCCCTATATCCTTATAGGGGCTGTAGCCTGCTATTGTCACCACAAAACCGGGCCCTCCACTGGTATCCTGCAGTTGTGCAGCGGCGCCAGGCCCGACAGTTCTGGTCTGCGCCATCGGTGCATACTTGGAACCAGCCCCATAGCCCTCATACCATGCCATAGCCTCCTCATCGTACTCATCATATCCGCCGGTGCCGCCCCCGCCTCTACCTTTGGACCTCTGCTGGAAACTTGCGGCACCAAACCGTGCAGTGGCAATATCGTCCGCAAAGTAAACCGATATGCCTGTCACAAATATCTGCTTTCGCTGCCTGCGGGGAACCCCCAGAACCGTTTCTACGTCGCCCTCAGCAAAAGCCCGATAAAACTCTTTTTGCTCAGGATTATTTTTCTCATTCGGCAGGATCGAGAGTATGGTTTGATGCAATAGTGGAATCACATCCCGATACTTAAATGGCTCGAACTGCTTTTCTATTATCGCCTCGAAACCCGCAGCTTTACTCTCCTCGGCTTGTAGCTTGCTGTTGGCCTGCCCAACGGCCTCAATAACCCTCCTAACTTCCTGCCGGACGTCTGCCTTATCGCCGTAACTGGCCCTGTCGAAAATCGTTCTTGCAAAGCTCAGTACTGAAACAACAAGCAGCATACACGCTGCAACAGTAAGGTACTTGACTTTACTTGCCCAGGCCATTGACCGCGCAATCCCACGGGGCAGCAAGTTACTTTCTACCCTTCCCAGACCCAAACCCTGCAAAGCAAGGCCATAAACAATGCCAAAATCACAGACACTTTCGTGGAACTTTGCCGCCGAGACAGACGCACTTATTGCAAGTTTCTTAAACGAATCCGGCCTTTCAATAGGCATCTGCAAGCTCTGCTGCAGATACTTCAACAGGCCTCGCATCTTCGTGCCGCCGCCTAAAGCAATAATCCCTGACAATTTAGTATTTGGATTGGAACTGCCGTAGAAACCCAGCGACCGTTGAATCTCAGAGGACAAGTCCGTAAAAACCGGCTTCATCGCCTGAAGTATCTGCCGGGCGTATTTGCTCATCGCAGCGGTACGTTTCAGCTTTTCCGCCTTTTCAAAATTGAGCTTAAATGCATCTGCTATCGCTCTGGTGAAGGCATTACCTCCCATCGGGATAGATCTCTGCCAAACCGTCGACTTCGTGCAAACAACCAAGTCGGTATTTTCAGCACCTATGTTGAGAATAACGGTGGCTTGAGTGTCGGACTTACACAAATCCGGACGGTCGTATAGAAAGTAATTATATAGAGCCATCGGTGCCATCTGAACGTAGCCGACGCGTATATTCTCTCTGCTAAAATGCTCCAACTCCGAGGTGACCACATCACTTTTGACTGCAAAAATCCCCACCCTCCTATCAGGGCTGTCGGGCTTGGTCATCAACTGCCAGTCCCACTGAACATCGTTAATATCAAAAGGAATCTGCTGAGCCGCCTCGAATCTGACGATTTCGGGAATACGTTTGGCCTCAACAGGCGGCAGGTTCACAAATCGAGCAAAGCTGTTCTGGCTCGGCACAGAAACAATCACATCGTCTTTGCCTAAGTTGTTTTGCCTTACAAACTGGCGCAAACTCAAAGCAATCAGTTCGTCTCTTTCAGCATCCTTTACCCCGCTTCCGCTAAGAATTTTGCCGTGCTGGATATTGTCGAAGCCGATTACCTCAACAACATCGCCAGCAGCGCTTAAGTGCAACGCCTTCAGGGAATTGTTGCCTATGTCCACCGCCCAAACTGCACCGGATTTTGACGCCATAATAAGCCTCCCAATCAGCTCCCTGCTGCTGCCCGCAGTTAACAAACCTTGTTTTCAAACACAATAAAAGCCATTGCACCCTGCCTACTGCCGACTACGGGTCCACTTAACCTTGTAAATCCATTTCAATCAGTATAAATTATATCATATTATGAAAACCTTTTCCATAAATACTTTCGGCTGCAAAGTCAATCAATATGAAAGCCAGCAAATTCGCCAGTTTCTTGAAGGACTCGGATTGACCCATATCGAGACATCTAAAAGGCCCGATATGGTCGTCATCAATACCTGCTGTGTAACCCAATCCGCCTCAGCCAAGAGTCGCCGACACATCCGAAAGGCACAAAAGCTAAATCCCAACACGGTTATAATTGTTGCCGGCTGCCTGCCGACTGTGCAAACCGGCGAATTGGACAATCCTGGTAAAAATGTCTGTCTTATCAGGCATCAGCAGGCCACTGCCGCTATATTAAGCCAGGCAGTCAACGGTAAAATCGCCGCCGAAACAAACTGCCAACACCGCAATACCTCAATTAAAACAGAAAGTAACCCTAAAATCAAGTGTAAAAACTCAGCTAATCAACTCAAACTGCCTTTATTAACATCATTCAAGGGCCATACGAGGGCATTTCTCAAGATTCAAGACGGCTGTGACGGACATTGCAGCTACTGTATCATACCCCAAACACGCCCTGTTGTTCACAGCAAGCCGGGTGAAATGGTCGTTCAGGAAGCGCAACAGCTTGTCGAGGCAGGACATAAGGAGATTGTCGTAACAGGCGTGTGCCTCGGAGCTTACGGCCAGGCCAGTGTCAGGCGAAAAAACTGGGCCAACCGGCAAAATGATAAATTAGCTGAATTGCTCGATAAATTAGCAGAAATACCAAATCTTGCGAGGATAAGAATCAGCTCATTAGAGCCGGGCGACGTAACAGGCCGATTACTCGATGCTTTTTGCAATCACCGCAACATTATGCCACATCTGCACTTATCACTGCAGTCGGGCTCAAATGCGATTCTAAAAAAGATGTGCAGACAATACACCGCTGAGGAATTTAAGGAAAAAGTCGAGTTAATTAAATGCCGGCTCGACCGGCCCGCTATAACCGCTGATATTATTGTCGGCTTTCCCGGCGAAACAAAGCGTGATTTCGAGGCGACAGTCGAGACGGCGAAAGAGGCGGGCTTTGCGAAAATGCACGTTTTCAAATTTTCGAAACGGGCAGGCACCGCAGCAGCAAACTTGCAAGGCGCTGTAGATAATAAAGTTACAAAAATGCGCTCGCAAATACTGCGTGATTTAGATGCCGAGCTGGGCCATAAATTCCGGCAGCAATTTATAGGAGAAACGGATACCGTCTTAGTTGAAAACGGCGATGGGCAGGTGTACGGGCACAGCAAAAGATACTTCCGCGTATATCCGGAAAATAACAAGGCGGGCTGGGAAAAGAATACGCTGATAAGAGTAAAATTGGTTGAAAATAGAGAAGATGGGGTGATTGGTGAGGTTGAAAAATGAGGTGGTTTTTGGGTTTGTTTGGGTTTGTTTTGGGTTTGTTTGGCTTTGTTTTGGGTTTGAATTGGCTTTGAATTGGGTTTGAATTGGGTTTGAATTGGGTTTGTTTTTTGGGTGTTTGCGTAGGCATTTATTTTCATAACCCCCTGTGCAAGCTTTACTTACGTTCATTTGAGTATTTAGTAAATTGGGTTTGTTTTGCATAATTGACTCAAACTGATTGGTCAGTTTGGAAAGTAAAAAGTTAAAAGGGAAAAGGCAAAATTGTGGATTCGGCCTGCAGCCGAGAGTATATAATTGGTTAAATGGTTCATTGGTTATTCACCATCGAGCATTCACGAATTAGGGGACTGGGCCTTCTGGCCTTGAGGGGACTGGCAATTAGGTGGGTATTATACCAAATTTCGGGCAAAAATCAAGAAAAAAACGGCCAAAAAGAATTCATCGCAGAGAACGCAGGGACCGCAGAGATTTTTTGGACGGGATAAACACGGATTTGCTGTTTACAGATGACAATTTACGAATAACTCGCAATTCATACCCTTAATACCCACCCCCTGCTGTAATTACTCTCCAAATCGAGGGCCTCTACAGCATAGAGACAATCTACCGTTCTGCCAAATCGGCTGTACCTATCCTCCAAATCGAGGGCCTCTACAGCATCGCCGCTTTAATCGCAAAGGAGTTAAGCGCTGTACCTACCTGCCAAACGCGGGGCCTCTACAGCGACAAGACAAGTTTTATCCACTTTCGTTTTGCTGTACCTACCCGCCAAACACGGGGCCTCTACAGCGGGGGTGCTACATGGCACTCGTCAAATATGGCTGTACCTACCTGCCAAACGCAGGACCTCTACAGCAACATAACAGTTGCGGCTGATGACTGCTTTGCTGTACCTACCCGCCAAACGCAGGGCCTCTACAGCGCGGGCTTTCATTCGTCCCACACTTATCGTGCTGTACCTACCTGCCAAACGCAGGACCTCTACAGCCCTTGAGGTTGAGAACAAGCGACTGAAAGGGCTGTACCTACCCGCCAAACACAGGGCCTCTACAGCATATGGCTGAGCCATTCAGCAAAACGCATTGCTGTACCTGCCCGCCAAACGCAGGGCCTCTACAGCAGAATCCGGCCGAGTAGTTGATTCTTGTATGCTGTACCTACCTGCCAAACGCAAGGCCTCTACAGCCTGCCAAAATATCCCACCTTCCATGACCGGCTGTACCTACCTGCCAAACGCAGGGCCTCTACAGCAGAGGTGAAAGATGAACAAAAAAGCGATTAGCTGTACCTACCTGCCAAACGCAGGGCCTCTACAGCAGGAGACCTAAAATGAAACGATTAAGCATTGCTGTACCTACCCGCCAAACGCGGGGCCTCTACAGCTCCTGGACACCCATAAAAATGTTTTCCTATGCTGTACCTACCCGCCAAACGCGGGGCCTCTACAGCTCCTGGACACCCATAAAAATGTTTTCCTATGCTGTACCTACCCGCCAAACGCAGGGCCTCTACAGCCCCGATGTATCGGGACTGTAGAGTTCGGTTTTACATTAAAAACTCCCTGTGAAAAATGACAAATCATCGGTCTTTCTCAGCCCTATTTTTCTATTTTTTCCAATTCTTTCCGTAATTCGGTGTTGAGTTCATTATAAATCTCTTTCATACGTTTAACAAGTTCATCGTTCTCAAGAACTATCCGGTCGTTGCCATCTTGCCGGCTTTGAGATTTTAGCAGCACACCATATAAATGACCTCGATACTCATAAAGCAATTCCTTAATCCCTCGTCCGAGCAATAAGCCGTACCCGTTCTCATAAAAGGTCTCACCCAGCGCAACGATATACTCACGCGCCTGCTTCGGACGCAGATAATATACCGTTTCACCGCCGGTTTTTTCCCACAGCATCACAGCTTTTGGATTCTCAACTTCTGTAATATACTGTAAAAGTGACCAAGTGTTTAATAATCCATCGAGCCGCTTCTGATTAAGGTAGCCAAGCGATTCATATCTCGGCTCACTGCGTTTTTTCAGGTGCCATACGAATAATCCCAACAGCACCAGGAGAGCCGGTGCCATCATCTTCGATATTTCAAGCGTCCAGTTAACGGCTTCGGGCGTCTGCGCCTGTGCAAGCATATTAAGCATATACAACATCCTTATCGCTTTCGGTTATATGGTCCGTAATGTGTTTTACGCAGGTTTCAGTAATATAAAGCATCTTCTCGGCGATTGTTTGCCCCGGAGCATTTTCAATAGCTTCGCGCCATACCGGAAACTGGTTATGGTTAACGGCATTTCTGATGTTCAATAACGTGTCACACTCATCTCCGGACTCAGGCAGCCCGCATTTTACGCTGTCTATCACAGCATTGAAAGGAATATAGTTTTCTTTCGGCTCAATTTCTAACTTAAAGTGGTCAACGGTACTTTTTTCCAGCACATATAACCATTGTGCTATTTGCTTTCTGTACTTTTCATAGGCCTTGATTTCTTCTTCAAGGTCGGCGTACTTGATTTCAGGGCCGCCTTTGGCATTCGGCGGATATTTCCAGAGCAAAAGGCCCGGCAGCCGCCTGTCGTAGAAATACCGGCGATATTTGCCAAGGTCCTTTAACTTTCTGTTTTCCGAATTTATCCTGTATGTCAGGATTACTCTGTTTCCCTGCTTTTCGTAGCTGCTTGTGAATCTCTCCGTTATAAACTCGACATAAGCGGATTCGTATTTTTTCCTGATATTGAACGATACGGAGATATCTGTGCTACACAAAACGGGCTTATTAAAGGGACTGTCCTCTGACGGAGTAATATCCTCAAGTTTAACGACATTACCTTCGAAGGAAAGCTGATCCTTTAATGTGTTTTCAACCGTCATAAATGTGACTATATCCTGTACTTTGAAACGTCTCAAAAGCCGTTCGTTGTTCTTAAAATCCCTGCAGGCATCGAGAAGGTTTTTCTTTAAGCTCTCCGGTTCGTATTCGCCGCTATCGGGTATTTCGGTTTCGATAAGCTCTTTCAGCTCTTTGTAGCTTATTTCCGGAGTTATTTTTTCGAGGAATGCTTCTATTGGTTTGTTCTTTGCCTTTTTGCCGTACTGTTTTGCCTTTAGAACTACCGGATAGGTTCTCTCATAGCCGTAGAACGGCTGTTGAGTGCCTTTAGTTTTCTCAAACCAGGCCTGTATCATATATGCCGTATTCATTTGGCGGTCTTTGAGTGACGGGTCTTCGTTGCATACGACTTGCTTTATTTTGTCCCGGAAAAAATTCTTCGGGATATTAACCGGGTTATCAAGCAGTTGCCTTGCAATCGTTTTTAACTCGCGTTTATCCCGTGCGTACCGCTGGCGCGACGGTCTTAGAAACTGCTCATCGAATTTCCCCTTTTCTTTGCAATGTTCCAGGTAAGAACGTTTCGCCATCAGATACGCTTCATAAAACCGGACTATAGAATTGTATTTAGCGGGGTCAATCTCCTTTAAAAAGGGGTGTGGATTATCACCGTCAAGCAGGCCTATTCTTTTGAACATATCTGTAATCGTATCCTTCTTGGCACCGTAATAGGCAAGCGTGGCCTGCAGGACCTGATAATTGATAGACGTCAGCTTATCCCTGCCTTCTTTGGCGGGGTCGAATTTCTGCAACGCGATAATATCCCTTGCCAGAAAATCGGCCAGCTTGCCTGCGCGAATATCGAAATACTTTTTCTTGCCCGGCTTATTGCTTTTATCGGCTGCCCGCTGTTGAGTTGTTCTTAAAGCCCTGATACGGCGCTGCGTTTCATCCAGCATCCGCTGGAGTTTCTTCTTTGCGTAATTGCTCTGTTTGACAGCATTTGCTTCAATATCTTTCAACGCTTCAGGAAGGAATTCACCTGCACCTTCGGGAATAACTCCCGTTTTGCAGATTTTCTCACAAATCTTTCTTTGCTTTTTGATATATATCTCTATTAATCTTTCAGTTTCTTGAAATCTGCATTTTAATCCGTGAAATATCATTCCCGGCAACTCATAGATACTCAGCCAAGCGTCCGGTTTTTGCAGTTTTATTTTTCCATCCGGCTGATTTATATCCGGCAGGGCGCAGTCTCCTGCTATGATAAAAGCAATCTGATTGTCAACCAGATGATAATGCGGGGTTGTGTTTGCCTTGTATGGTTCGTTTTGCTCGTCATTAACATCATCCGGAGATTTGATAATTTCGCCCCACTGCTGCTGAACTTTGTTCTTTACTTCTTTGATTCGACCGAAGGTTTTCAGTCGTTTGTCAAGCGCCCTTGGGTATGTGTTGCCGTCAATAGTTTGTTTCTCATAGAATTTGAAATAATACCTGCCGAGATCTATTTGAAACCTCAGATTCCTGAACACTTCATTTTCATCACAATACCTAACCGCCAGATAAGGGAATCTGTCGGAATGCCGCATCATCAGAATTTCATCGGCATCATCATTATCATCCGATGCATCTGTTGCAACCCTGAATTCCTGCTGTCTTTCTTTTGATAGCAGGTCAAACAACTCTTTGGGGCACTTTTTAAGCTCGTTAAGCATATCCAGCGCAAGACCGTTTCTATCTACATCGGACGTCATAACAGGCTTGGGCAATTTGATTCGATAGCAGCAAAAACACTCTAATGTCGCCTTGTATTTCGGCTTATCATCTCGCTTAAAACCTGTCTGTTGCTTCAGCAATTCATAGGCATCCTTTTTTTCCAAAAACAGCGTAGCCAGATAACTAAGACCCTTTTCGCCAAGCCGGCCCTGCTCATCCATAAAATGGTAATAAAATTCTGGATTATCGATAACTCGCTTGTTCTTGCCTTTGCCTTCGGCGGTCTTTCTTCGTAAGTGAAAAACGTCTTCTTCGTCAAGACTTCTGGTGTCTTTAACACGATTAACAGATGTATCAAAACAATTGTCCAGATATCTGCACAGTTCTTTTACATCTACGTCTTTGTCGGCCAGGGTGTCGTTTGAATAGGCATGGCAATATTCATTACGTTTGCAGTTAATCGCTTTCAGCAAACATGTTAGTATTTTCTTATATTTTTTCGAGTGATCCTTAAAATCGTCTTCTTTTCCTTTTTCTTTTTGCCAGTCGTAGATAATCTTGAGCATGGGAAAATGCTTTTCAATCAGCTCGGTCGTTCTTCTGGACTTAACGGTATTTTCCGCGGGCTCCTCAAGGAACTTTAAAATAGGCATCTCACTAAGGCTGTCCTCATCAACAGTCCTTACCCCCAATTGGTCTGAAATCTGGCAAAGAGTGATGTAGGCATTTAACCTTGCCTGATTCAGAAATATCCCCAAAAAAGATTTGTTGTTTTGTGTTATATGATTTCCTTGACTGTTATTACACATGATTTTTATCTCCCTTTAAACAATATGTCAATTATGGTTTTAAACGAATGGCGAACACGTGATATCCCAATTATGTAAATCAGCAATCTTTAGAATAAGTTTAAGGTCGGTATTTCATAGCCATTTAACCTCCCACAATATATCTTTTGAGTGTTCTCCCCATCTTTAGTGTAATTTGCAATTATACGGATTTTGGACGAAAACTGCAAAGAAAAAAAGATAGCGTTTAGCCCCGCATCGTAGTGCGGGATAAACTCTGTGCGGGGTAAACTTACGGCGTTCAGGGGGTTGAGATTCTTCACTTCGTTCCCCACACCAAATATAAGGCTATTTGGGACGGGGCAAGCAGAATGACAAGGGGTGTCGGGAAATTAGAAGTCGAGTGTTGATTTTAGTCTGGCCATTGGGAAGTTTCGGCCGGGACAGTCGGTTACCCGCGCGCCGGGCGTTGTGTTGTGGCCGAAAATACGGCTTTTCGGAATGCCGTATCGGTTCTGAAGGAAACGGAGCAACCTTACAAGAGAGTTCATCTGCCTTGCGGTGGGCGTGGTGTTATTGAAGTTGCCCACCAGACAGATACCGACGGCATATTTATTTGCCCAATTTCCCGCTGTGCCGCCACAATGTGCTCCTGTAATCTGCTGTCGCCATCGGAAAGTTACCTCGACCTGTCCGTCGGCGCTATTTGTTCCGTTTCCTATGACAAAATCGTATCCTATGCCCTCCCAGTAGCGGGCTTCGCTGTGCCATTTGTCAAATATAGCGGCATTGCCGTTTTCCGTGGCCGAATGATGTATCACTACGGCGGTCCATCCTCTCTCAAGCCCTGAAGGCGGCAGCCAATCGGCGGGGAAATCCGCCGTTGCGACGGTCGGCCGTCTCGGCTGAACAATTGCGGGCGGCGGGCCGGTATAGTCATATACAATCCTTGGCATCGGCTCGTCGCTATGTATGCAGCCGGTCAAGGCAAGCAAAAAACTGCAAAGAATAGAAACTATCGTATATCGTATGTCGTATGTCATAAGTCGAAAGTCATAATTGTATAAGGTTTCTACGCACCTGTGGTCTTAGCGGCCTGTTCCCCTGTGGTTTTGCTGTTTGCCAGCCGGGGCTTTTCCTTGTATCTAACCATACGCACACGATTGCCGCGTTTGTTGTACTCGACGATGTCCATATACGCACGCATAAGGAACAGTCCCCTTCCTGCGGTTTTATAGAGATTTTCTCCTCTGCGTGGGTCCGGGACATCATCGGGGACAAAGCCGTCACCCTCATCTGCCATAGTAATCTCTACCTTCTCAGCGCTGACGGAGTAGTCAATCTTAATCTCCTTGTTGGGGTCCATTTTATTGCCGTGCTTGACAGCATTAAGGAAGGCCTCCTCGACGGCCAGATGGACGGCAAAGACATCCTCGTCGTTGAAACTTCTGGCCTCGATGTCAGACAAAAGCCGCTTGCGCAACCCGACAATATCGGATGAAGCTCCCCCAATAACCATCGAGCAGTTGACCTGTCTTTCTGACACTATAAGCTTATACCATCCCAATGAATCCGCAAGAGCGAAATTATATAAGATTGCTCAAACTGACTGCCCCTTATGGACGGGTCAGTTTGAGCGTCGTTCGTCGCTCGTATTTCGTATCTTGTGCGTTGAAGCCGACTTCGTCGGCAACCATTTTAACTTTTTATATGATAAGCAATTAAACAAATTTTGTTTCCGTTCACAGTATTTTAGATAATTGAAGTAAAAGTTTGTTTTTGTC
>CAYONQ010000055.1:0-19261 GCA_964405375.1 uncultured Pirellulales bacterium | reverse complement strand
ATTTTATCGGATACTCTCTAATTGACAATGGTACAGTTTTCGGGGGTCACGCCATGGGCAGGTCAGGCCGAAAGATTTGTTAAAGTATTGCGAAGACGATTCTGTGATACTTCACAACAATCTCGATCATGTTCGTGCCAGTTGTTTCAGGATGATACCAAGTTATGGTTGGAAATCGTTGCAACTTGTCCACAATAAGAATGTGGTTTTCGAGCAGGGCGAAAAGAATAAAGCCAAGTGGCGGGCTAATTTTATCAATAGTAAAGGAAATGCTTTAAGTTTAAGGGTTACTGATCCCGCTACCTGCGAACGTTTGGAACGGGGCGAAAATATCAGCAAAGATTGTTTGCTGACGGTCAGCATGGCAAGCGGATGGAGCCCTGACAAGCAAACTGCCAAGCGATGTTATAAGTTTGTAGCCGGTGTTGTTGAGTTAAATTTACCCAAACAAGTTGCTTGATAGTAAGAGCATCATGATGTTGAGTGGAGATAATGCCAACACTTTATCTATAATAGACAACAATGTCTGTGAACTCTGCGGCATCTCACAAAGTGAACTGGAATAATATCAATTACGTCGAGATTAAAGTATAACAACCTAAGATTCGAATCAGCCAGATTGTAGAGGCCACAACCTCTGCAACTCCCCGAGTAGGACTCGAACCTACAACCTAGCGGTTAACAGCCGCTCGCTCTACCAGTTGAGCTATCGGGGAAAACAATAATTAAATCAATTATTTTATGTGCTTCTACTTATCAATACTTTTTCGATTAAGTAAATCCTTGCGGATCCACTCAGCAGATTTCATTTTTTTGATATGCTTCTCAAGAAATATAGCTCCTGACCTGCTCGGAAAACATTCCGACCATACTAACCTCCACGGGCCATGTTTGGCAGTATATTTACTTCTAACGGCTGAGGTATTGTGCTCAGAAACACGTTTCTGAAGGTTACTTGTTTGCCCAATATAAAAAGCTCCGCTTGGGTTTTCCAGTATATGTACCCAGAACTTTCCTTCATTTTTCTTCATCCGCACCAATTGTAGCCCATTTACGAAACCACCTGCGGTTAATCCCGATAAACAACATCGGGACTCGCTCTACCAGTTGAGCTATCGGGGAATCCCAACGAATCGAGACAAATCAGCACGTCTCGTCTCAAAACTCTTTTTCGTCTAAATTATTCTAAGCATTATCCAGATTCCTCCAGCCCTGTCAAGCCGCATCTTTTTTGGGCCGATACTATGAAAAATCATCGTAAATACTGGACAAATAGCCGATTATATTGTAAAATGCTCAGTTCATAGACTTGATTGTATCGGCTTGCAGTTCGATGTGAAGAAAGCTTCATACATCATAGTAGGTGCTTTGTTGAATTATAGTTGCTAATATGGCTAAAGATATACTTGACGTCGGCGGTTTCTCCATAAAAAAAAGAATCGGCACCGGTGCCCGCAGCACTATCTATCTGGCAACCGACCTGCAGGATGGAGCCGAAGTCGCCCTGAAACGCATTATTTTCGATAGACCGGAAGATTCAAGGGCCTTCGAGCAGACAGAAACCGAATATAAAATAGCCCGGCGGATAGACCACCCCTATATCCGCAAGTGTTATAAGCTAAAGAAGATGCGCAGTATATTTAAAGTAAAAGAGATGCTGCTTTCTATGGAGATGTTCGACGGCCAGACTCTCGAAGACGGACCCACCTTGAGCTTGGTCGATGTGCTGCTTGTATTCAGAATGGTCGCAGACGGTCTTAATACGATGCACCAGAGAGGTTACGTGCACTGTGATATAAAGCCCAACAACATTCTTATGAGTGAGTCCGGCTCGATTAAGATTATAGACCTCGGTCAGAGCTGCAAAATCGGAACTACCAAGCCGCGAATCCAGGGCACACCAGATTATATTGCGCCTGAGCAGGTCAGGCGAAAACCGCTCGGCCCGAAAACCGACGTCTTCAATCTGGGCGCAACAATGTACTGGGCCCTTACCGGCCACAATGTCCCCACTTTGATACCCAAGAAAATTGATGACCTTAGCCTGGTCATACCTCAATCCTGCCCGCCACCACACGAGCTGAAAAAGCGAATACCGCTGGGAGTCTCGAAACTCGTAATGGATTGTGTAGAAGACGACCCTGCCAAGCGGCCGCGCAATATGATGGCGGTTATATCGCGGCTGGACCTGATAATACACAGTATCCTCGGTGACAAGATAAAAATGAGTAAAAATGCCTCAGACAGTAATTGATTTACTGAACAACGGTGCGGAGGCCAATCGCGCAGATAGATTTCGGCAGGGCAATGTGGTTCATTTGCCTGCCGACACCCAACTGATTGTAACCGGTGACATCCACGGCCATCGGCGAAATTTTGAAAGGGCGGTCGCCTTTGCCGATTTGGCCAACAACCCCGACAGGCATGTTCTCCTGCAGGAAATCATACACGGAGGCCCAGAAGATGCAGAGGGCGGGTGTTTGTCTTACAGGTTGCTGTTCGATGTTGTCCGCTATAAATTAAGTTTTCCCGACCGTGTCCACATTATTATGGGTAATCACGATACCGCCTTCATCACCAACAGCAAGGTGATGAAGGACGGCAAAGAAATGAATCGCTCATTGTCTCTGGCCCTGGAAAGGGAATTTCAAGAAGCCGCTAACGATATCAAGCTGGCAATGAGACAGTTTCTATTTTCACAACCATTAGCGGTCAGATGCCAAAACAGAATATGGCTCTCACATTCGCTTCCATCCGACCATTACGTCGATAAATTCGACCGGCAGGTTCTGGGTAGGCAACTGAAAATAGATGATTTTGAAAAACCGGGCTCAGTTTACCTTTTGACATGGGGCAGAAACCATAGTCAAACTTTGCTCGATAAAGTAGCTGAACTCTTGGATGTCGATATTTTCATTCTCGGCCATCAGCCGCAGCAGAAAGGATGGAGCCAGCTCGGCGATAATCTGCTGATTATCGCCTCCGACCACAATCACGGCTGTCTGCTTTCCATCGACCTGGCAAAGAATTATAGTGTTGAGCAGCTGATTGATTCCATCGTGCCTTTGGCCTCCATATCCTGAGCAGCGTCAGTTGTTCGGTTATAAACTAAAAACCAAAAACTCAAAACGAAGAACTAAAATGGACTGGTACTATTACATAGCATTGGCGGCAATTCTGTTGCAGTTGCTCTTTTTGTGGCAGGTCTATCGCAACTATCGCTATGTGCTTGCGAAATACAAAAGGAAGCGCTCGGGATATCGGCCGCGAACAGTGCTGATTGTGCCGTGCAAAGGTTGCGATTGCAACTTTCAAAGGAATGTTACTTCATTTTTTAATCAGGACTACGAGGATTATCTGCTGTGGTTCGTGGTCGCTGATAAATCTGACCCTGCCTATAGTGAATTATGCAGATTGAAGGACCAGATAAGTCAAAGCTCAAAAGTTCAAGATGTTCAGGTGCTGGTAGCAGGAAAAGTAAACGGGCAACGTGCCTGTAGTCAAAAAGTCCATAATCTGCTCTACTGCTACGAGAGGGTTGGCGACGACGTCGAGGTGCTGGCCTTTGCGGATTCCGATATCTGTGTCCGCAGCGATTGGCTAAGTCATTTATGCTATCCTCTCCGGCAGCCCAAGAATGGCGCCGCCAGCGGCTACCGCTGGTTTGTACCCAAAAGGAACAATCTGGCCACGCTGGCTTTATCTGCGGTGAATGCCAAAATCGCCCAGTTACTTGGCAACACCCGCTTCAATCTGGCCTGGGGCGGCTCTATGGCTATTCGTCTTGATGTATTTCGCCGCATAGAGCTTGACAAAATCTGGCCAAAGACCCTGAGCGACGATTTGTCGTTAAGTTACGCCGTCAAAAAAGCCGGTCTGAAGGTCGCCTTTGTCCCCGCCTGCCTCGTGGCCTCGCACGAGGTCACGACCTGGCCGAAACTCCTTGAATTTGGCCGGCGGCAGTTTCTCATTACCCGTGTAAGTGCACCTGAAGTCTGGTGGTTCGGATTAGTCAGCAGCATATATTCAATATTAGGGCTGTGGGGTGGGGCCGCTATGGCAATCTACGCCGCAATGATTGCGTATAAGAGCTTGGCCGTCTTTACTGCCGTGCCTGTGTTGTTCTTCACAGGTCAGTTTATCCGGGCGATACTTAGACAGAGAATGATTGGCAGACTGCTGAAGGAAGATTTGCCAAAAATGAAACCTGCTCGTGTCGCTGATATTCTTTTCTTCTGGGTGTGGTCGCCGCTGCTGCTGTTTTTTATTATCTCTTCGGCATTTGGCAGAACCATTTGCTGGCGGGGAATACGCTATAAACTGCTGGGCCCGACCGAAACAATTGTGATTAGTCGGTAAAATGGGTGGACAGCAAACGCCAGACCGTTTAATCGTCCATATCGACGATATCGTCTTCCGGCCCGCCTACCAGATAGATTCTGTTTTTGCCGTTGCGTTTTGCTTCCAGTAGCGCCCTATCTGCCTGAGCAAAGAGCTGTTGGATTGTCAAACCGTCCTGTGGAAAGCTCGCCAGACCGCCGCTTATTGTCAGAACACCCTTGCCTTCCGGACCGAGTGAATTAAGCTCGGCTTTTTCTAATTCTCTTCTAATCCGTTTTGCTATAAAGATAGCTTCTCTGGGGTGGTCAGCTGCCACCGAGCGTCTCTCGGCTTCAGTGGCCGTGTTTTTCTGCTGCGGGACATCCCAGAAAACGATCGCAAACTCATCGCCGCCGACGCGGGCGACAACATCATGGCTGCGGCAGCAACGCCGCATCAAAACAGCGACCTGCCTTAAAACCTCATCGCCCGCCAAGTGACCGTAAACGTCGTTGTAATGCTTGAGGTCATCAATATCAAAAACAAGCAATGTCACCCGTCCGTTCCCTTTTTTCGCCTGCTCTATAATCTGCCTGGAGAATTCCCAGACGTATCTTCTGTTCTTTAAATCCGTTAAATCATCCTCAGTGGCTAACTTTTCAAGCTGTCTTATTTTCGCCTCCCGCCCGTCATCCACGACGACAGATACGGCACTACCAGCCCGGCCAGAGGTATCCCGTGAAGCACCATCCGTATCTCCAACGAGATACGAGACCTGTCCTCCGTAAGGAGTCCCTAGGACTGAGTGCAACCGAAGGATACGAGATACGAGATACGAAAAATGGATTGGGCAAATCAAATAGTCGTCAGCCAGACTTTGACCGTCGGAAACAGTGCCAACCAACTGCATCGCCGCCGGCTCTTCGTGCATCTGTGCAAGGAGAATAATTTCCGCATCCGGATTAGCTTCTCTTAAGGCCTTCAGGGACGAACTTAATCTGTTCGACATCCCGCTCATTACAACGGCAATTGCTCGGAAGCTGTTCTCTGCAGCGGCATCGAGTGCATCAGCTATACTGCTTTGAATCCGGCACGCTGGTCCGCTAATAGTGTCGACATCTAAAAAGGCCCTGCCGATATCGCCTGCCAGCAGAATTTTCCGTGCATCCGTATCAGAGCAGTCTGGTGTATTAGAAGTCTTCATTTATCTACTTTTTTCCTGGAATTTCCCAGCAAAAAGGCCTTAACGTCGCAAAAACTGATTGATTATCGGTCTTTATGCTAACATAACTTATAAGAAAAGTCAACTCCAATCCCCTACATCCCCGCGCAATTGATTATTGGTTGTTGGGAAAGCCGTTAAAGTATAATCAATGTAAGAAACGTCAATAATCAATTAGCAGGCAGGTCATCCAGATTCTTTTTGACCTGCTCAGCACAGAAGCTGTCCGGATACAAACCGATAAAATGTTGTAGAGTCACTCTTGCATCGGCAAGACATTTTTTCTTCTGTTCCAAGTTCGCATTGTCCTGGCTGCGCCATAGACGGATTTTCAAAAGCCCTAATTCGTATAGCGCCTGCATCCCGCCGTCGGTATTTTGGAATTCCTTGTGCAGCCGGATTAATCTTTCTGCCCGAAGCTGCTCATCAGCGACAAGTTTCGTCTGGGCCAGCAGGACATTGTCACGGAGAGGGTCGCTGTCATCTATCTGTTCCAGCAGTTCGTCGAGCTGCCCCATATAATCCTGGCTGTGCGGGTTCAGCATAACGAATCTCGCCAGCCGTTTCTCCGTGCCCGGCTCATCGGTTCTGTTTTCTACGCTGATAAGATTACGCAACTGATTCAATTTTCTCTGCAATTCCGTTAATTTGAATACCGTCACTGCCGAATCAGCCGGCGGACGAAACAGGCTGAAAAATATATCGCCTCGCGGCTGCTCTCTTTCAAGCAATACTAATCGCTCTCTGGTCTTCGCCTGGGCCTCGGCAAGAAGCCTGTCGGCCTGTTCAAATCTGCCCTGGCCGGCCCAGTGTTTTGCGATACGCCATCGTGCCTCCACCGATTCTGCGCTGTCACCGAATTCCGTATACAGCCGATACCATATTCCCCGTGACCTCTCGTATGGGTAATCGCTGTAAAAATGCAATGTTTCTGTCTGCTCAAGTATCCTGATGTCAGGGCTGTATTCGCTCAGAATCGCCTTGTAGTAAAGCGCTATAGGCATTCGCCGGCTTGTGAAACGCTGAGTTATGAACAAATCGTACTGTCCCAAGAGCCATTGTCTTTTCGCCTGATACTTTAGCACCTCCGGCACCATAAACCAGCTCGGCCAACGGTCGTGACGGGCCAACTGAATCTGAATCTCCCTTTTCAATTCTGCCCGCAAAGGTATTGGCTCGGTTGGATAAAAGAAATCTGCGAAGTATTTTTTGGCAGCGGGATTTGTAATCGTTTCGTCTAATGCCTCTGTTATGCTGTGGTCGTGAAATTCACTTATCTGTTCCGGATTATTCTTCGCCACGTAGAGCTGGTAGTCCAGTTCGTCAAAGCCGATTTTTACTTCAAACACGACAACCGCTATCACAAGCACAAGGGAGGTAAACGACCAGACCAGCCCCGGTCGATAGCGTGTAAAATGACCTATGCCAAGAACCAGTCCTGCTATTGCCAACCCGACAAGCCAGGCGCAAATCCACGGCGTAAAAGAAAATCCCCACTTAATCGGTTCTATCCCCATTGTGCCGCCGAACCATACCCAGTAACCGAGCTGCGGGGCCGTGCATAATGCTATCGCAATAAACCGGCTGCGGAAACGAAGCGGACGACACGCAGCTCCGAAACAGCTTATCAAAAGGCAGATTGCAAACCCGGGCAAATCGGCTAAAAAAGCCACCGCCAGTATAAAAGGCAGACTATAGCCAAAGCTCATAAGCTGTGAAATCAGCACCGGCACGACCGCCAAAATACCCATAAGCAGCCCCAAAACGAGAATCTGCCATGGATACTCAAATATGCTCACGCCGGTCAATCCGCTGGAAACGGCCCCCAGATGCCACAGTTCAGGAGAGGTTACGGTACCGAGGTCGAACGACCAGAATAACCCGGTCAGTATCTTAGACCAAAAAAGACAGCTTACCGCAAAGGCCCCAAAAGCGAGCAGCCAGCACCTTATAACGTTTTTATGGCTGTAGTGCAGTGTCGGGCCGACAGTCATAAACGACTTCGACCCTGCTATCGGCGCCTTTTCCGTCTGTTTATCGTCCATAAGCTCAACTCGTGGGCCGGGGCACGAGCTTACCCCTGCGAAGGCAGGGGTCCCGTTATGTCCCCTCACCGCTGCTGGCGAGATACTCAACCTGCTCAGCCGTAAGTTTGTCTATTCCAAGTGACATTGATTTAAGTTTTAGCTTACATACCTGCTGTTCTATCTCCACAGGGACATCGTGGACTGCAGCAGCAAGTTTGGCCTGTTTCTTCAGTACATATTCGGCCTCTAACGCCTGCGTGGCAAAGCTCATATCCATCACGCTTGCAGGGTGGCCCTCAGCGGCCGCAAGGTTGATTAACCGCCCTTCGGCCAGAAGGTAAATCCGCTTATTATTCTTCATGACATATTCATCAACGTGGTTGCGCACATTGCGTCTGGTCTTCCTGCTGAGTTTTTTCAGGGCCGGTATATCAATCTCAACGTTGAAGTGCCCGCTGTTGGCAACCACCGCTCTATCTTTCATCGCACGGAAGTGCTCGGCCCGGATAACGTTTTTGTTACCGGTAAGCGTTACGAACAGCTCACCGACCTTTGCCGCCTGTGCCATCGGCATAACCTCAAAGCCGTCCATAGCCACCTCAATGGCCTTGATTGGGTCAACTTCCGTAACGATAACGATGGCCCCCATCCCCCTGGCCCGCATCGCAAACCCGCGCCCGCACCAACCGTACCCGGCCACAACGACCTTTTTGCCGGCCATCAGAAAATCCGTCGCCCGAATAATACCGTCAACCGTTGACTGGCCCGTGCCGTAGCGATTGTCGAAAAGGTGCTTGCTGGCAGCGTCATTGACCGCAATAACGGGAAACTTTAGCTTGCCGGCGTTTGCCATCGCCCGCAGCCGAATAACGCCCGTGGTGGTCTCTTCCATACTCACAATAATCCGATGCGCATCTTTTTTTCTGCGGGTATGCAATTCGTTTACCAAATCAGCCCCGTCGTCAAACGTGATGGCTGGCTTATGGTCGATAGCCGCATTGATGTGTTTGTAATAGGTGCTGCGGTTCTCCCCGCAGACGGCAAAGACCGGTATCCCGAAATCCTTTACTAACGAGGCGGCTACATCATCCTGGGTGCTGAGCGGATTGGATGCGCACAGAACGACATTTGCCCCGCCCGCTTTCAGTGCCCGCCCCAGATTGGCCGTCTCAGCGGTTATATGCAGACAGGCCGAGACATTTTTGCCTTTTAGTGGCTTCGATTTTGCAAATCGTTTACGAATCGATGCCAGAACCGGCATATCGTTATCAGCCCATAGAATACGTTTTTTACCTTCCGCCGCCAGCGACAAATCTGCTACGTCGTACTTCATTTATTGACCCTTTCAAAAATGGTAGGGTGGGGCTTGCCCCACCAAGGTAGTTGTAGGCAACAAATATAAAGCCAATTACCTAAATTTGCAACCTTTTATTTGCGCTCATATTCTAATGAGCCGGAGTCTGCTCAGGCAACGTTTTCAGAAAAAATACTTACTCGTCGAACGCAAATCAGATATAATGCTTGGTCTTGGGTCTTTAGTCTTGAGTCTTTTTCGGGAGCGGTTATGTCGGGTCATTCGCACTGGGCAGGAATAAAATACAAAAAGGCGGTCAACGACGCCAGACGCGGCAAGATTTGGAGCAAATTGGCCCGAATAATAATAGTCGCTGCCAAAACCGGCGGCGGCGACCCCGGCGCTAATCTATCCCTGCGATACGCAATCGACAAGGCCAAGGCCGCCAATATGCCCAAAGACACCATCGAAAAGGCAATCAAAAGAGGAACCGGCGAATTAGAGCCGGTCAACTTTGAAGAGGTCCTCTACGAGGGCTACGCGCCGGGCGGAGTGGCCATAATGGCTGAAGCACTTACCGACAATCGCAACAGAACCGCTCCGGAAATCAAGCGACTATTCGAAAGGCACGGCGGCTCGCTCGGAACGACCGGATGCGTTAGCTGGATGTTCAGCAAGAAGGGACTTATCACGGTCAACACCGCTGAAGTGAATGAAGAACAGCTTTTAGAAATCGCGCTGGCCGCAGGTGCGGATGATATGGAAAATACAGGCCGGCTCTACGAGATAACCTGTCAGCCGGATGCCTACGAGAAGCTAAAAGAGACCCTCAAAAAAAAGGATATCCCCACCGAAGTAGCTGAAATTTCAATGGTCCCCCAGAATACTGTGCCGGTCAACGAGCCGGCAACCGCAAAGAAAATTATCTCCCTGATGGAAGAGTTCGAGGACCACGACGATGTGCAAAACACTTATGCAAACTTTGACATACCTGACGAGATAATGGCCCATATCTCGTAACTTACTCAAACTGACCAATGGTCAGTTTGAAAATGCAAAAGTCAAAGTGCAAAATGCAAAATTGCGGAATCCCGACTCTGTCGGGATGGTCGTTTCATGATATTTTATGAGAAACATAATATATTGTCAGAAATCGACTTACACTTAACATTTGCTACCTGTGGCAGAGCTACAAATCGGTCAGTTTGACTAACTTATCGCTCACAAAAGAGAAAAATCGACCCTCAAGCGTTCACGCATCTACTCATTCACTCATCCACGCATTCACTCAATCGCTGTTTTGCAAATTCATATTTTTCTTCACCCAATCTGCTGAATACTTCTTGCCCGGGGTACATCTGCTGAAATTGCCGGCGGAAGCTGTCTTCGATTTCGATTGCCTTTCTGTACTGCTCGCAGGCGAACCCGGTTTTGCCCAACTGCTCGGCGGCCTGACCAAGCTTGATTCGCAGCCGACCGCTGCCCGGATAACGCTCAACAGCATTCTGGGCGGCCTGAAAACCCTTATTCAGCCAATCGGCTTTCGTCTGTCCGCTCGATGCTTCCGCAAGTAAACTGTAAACATCAGCCAATCGCTCGAAGTTCTTGTAGTCGGCCCTGTTTCGTTCGATTGCATCAAGCAGACACCTCTCTGCAGCCGACAGCAGCTTTGTTTTTCCCGAGCGGCGGCTGTGAAACTCCTGCAGATACACCCGGCCGTTCAGAGACAAGGCGGCGGCACTTAGACAGTCATCTTCACCGGCACTATTCAGGAGGTTATGGGCCTGCTCGAATCGGCCGTTGGATATGGCACGGTAGGCCTGGCGGATTTTAGCGGTGGTTTTGGCCACCGGAATCAAAACATAATTAAGATACACCAAGATTGCTGCCACAGCAACCGCTGCTGCTATCACTTTTACAACGGGTGCCGGCTTTATAACGAGCCGCTTTCGATTACTTTGATGGTAACCTGCCGCAATCAGACAAGCCATTATCGCCCAGAAACCGGTAAATACGCCCGGTTCAAAAATCGCAAAATCTATCAAATTGTGAATAAGCAGACCCAAAACAGCACAAAACAAGGCAGTGGTGGTGACATTTATGTTGGCCGTCTTGGCTGATACTGTCCCTGCCCTCAGAAGCAAAAAACCGGTTACGAACACGGCCACCGGCATCACATACAAAACAAATACCACATAAATCATCACCGCCGGCATATCGATGACCGGCGTTGTCAATACTATCGGCCTGACAACCAGCAGTGCCGCCGACACGACAATCAGGAAAGTTGCTGTCGGCAGTTTTAAGGGCTGCTTAGAGTGACGTCCTTGTGGCGATACAGAGGCCGGCTTTGGGAAAATCACTTTCCATAACGGCACCACAATCATCGCTAAAAACCCCACAAGGCCAATCGGCCCATACTGCGATAGGATGCTGAGCAGGAAATTGTGCGGGTCAGCAACCGTTTCCGGTGCCGAGCTGGGCTTGTAACGGGAATAAAAATGCACGAAATTGCCGGGTCCGACACCCGTGAGCGGATGCTCGGCACACATCTTACCGGTGCTGCGCCAGTATTGCCACCTGACCAGCATTGAATTGCCGCCCGGCAGCCGGTCATAGGTTAGCCCGTATAAGACAACTGCACAGCTGCCGGCCAGAACAAGCAGCAAGCAGCCGACCAGTATGGCTTTCTTGTGATTCTTTAGCCAGTTACCGAACAAAAGATATGCGATAAACATTACCGCCGCAATCAGCGATGCGGCGATGGCGCCCTTGCTATGTGTAAGAGCAAGGCCAAAGATGACAATAGCTACTGCGGTTTCGCAGGGGAAAACGTAAACAATAAAGACGCCTGCCGCAATCACAAACGAAATGATTAAGCTGATTTGGAGAGGGGCGACAATTTTAACAAGGGAAAGAACGGCGAAAATGGCTTTAAGAGCAAGAAGAGTGGCGAGAACACCTATACCAAGGAAAAAACCAAAACGAAGACGGCGCCGAGGGACAGACCAATAAGATTTCCGGCTTTTAATTTCCTCGATAAATAAAGCGATACCCGCAAAGCCCGCCAGCAGTGCGAACGAGCCGGCCGAGTTGCCGGTTGTGAAAAACCCCCGCACATCCTTTGAATAAAGCCGCTGCTCAAAGAGCCAGTGTGAAAATGTGCCGGGCTGGATACCGAGCGGTTCGAGCATGCTCTGCGGGGCCTGCTCGTACTGCTCAATAAACATCTGGTTGCCGCTGAAAAACTGGTCGGCGCACTGATAGGCCGAAACCACCCCCAACGCCACAATCACGACAAGCAGCAGTCTTATTTTGGGCTGCGAATCCAGTATCTGTACTAAAAGGATGGCCAAAAGCACCGGCGCAACAAGCATAGCGAAATCGGTAACCGCCGTTCGTTTGTCTGAAGCCGCCAGACCTGCCACGACAGCAGCTATCACAAAGACACACAAACCTGCTTCTATACCGCTGAAGCGATAGCAAAATTCCCTGCTGCAGAAGCCCCACACAAACCACAGTACAAACGAAAATATCAACACAGCCGATATCGATAAGCTGTACACATTATTGCTGAGGTTGATTGGCTGATTGACCGATTGTGTGCTTAGCCCTTCGGTCAGTGTCGCCCGAAGCGCAATTACACATAAGCAAAGGACAAATAGAACATATTCCAGGAAAACCCGTCCTTTACCCTTGGAGAAAGTCGAATTAAGCTGTGGCTTTGTCATTTTTGGCTGTGGTTTCAAGGATGGCGATAATAGCTAATACCATAATCGTCTGAATGAAGATTAGAATCGCACCGGCTAAATTAACCTGATAGAGAAACGTCGCCCCAAGGCCGGTGCAAAGTGTTGCCAGGTATAATGTCAGAACCGTCTGGGTATCGGTCAGCCCGTGTCTTTTTAATCGATGTGAAAAATGCTGCGTATCACCGACCAGCGGGCTTTTGCCCTGGCTGATTCGCAGGATTGTTACGCTGATAAAATCATAAAACGGAACCGCCATAACGACAGCCGGCAGGAAAACCGAGTACCACTGCCCGCTCTGCGCCTCGTGATAATACGTTGTCCGAAGGGTCAACAGCGCAGCAAAAAAGCCCACGACCAGCGAGCCGGCGTCACCCATAAAGATTTTAGCCGGCGGAAAATTAAACACGAGAAACCCCAACAATGTCCCTACAAAAACAACCGCCAACCCGCCCACAAAGACCTGCCCGCTCGAAGCCGCAGCCGTAAATAAAATAGCGCTCACTATTACCGCAATACCGGCGGCGGCACCGTCCATATTATCGAGAAAGTTAAACACGTTGATAACCAGCACTATCCAGACCACCGAAAGGGCGGTGGTGATTAGCCTGTTCTCAATAAAAAACTCAACTCTGATTTCCGCAAAGCCGGCGGCGATTGTCGCAACGATGATTTGAACGGCAAGCTTGAAAAAAGGCCCGAGATGTTTTTTATCGTCCCACAAACCGAGCACAAACAGGCCGAAGACACACAACGCTACAATCACAAGCTGGCCCGTTTTGCTCAAAAACCCCGCGATATGAACGGTAACCGCCTCGCCCAGCCAGTCGAGGTGTCCGGGCGCAGCCAGAAACTTTACTATCGCAATAGCAGTCAGGATGAAAACTATCAGCGTGGTAAAAATTGCGATGCCGCCGCCCAGCGGCACAGACCTCTGGTGATATCTGTCTTCGACCGGCTGCGCCAGAAAGCCGATGCGTGCGGCCAATTCTTTTACAACGGCCGTTAAGATGACCGACAGTGTAAATGCCCCGGCCAGTAAAACTATTGCTAATATGGTCAGCGTTCCGATTTTAACTGCTCCAGTAATCGCCTTCTAACCCTATCGAAAAAATCAAAATAGCACTGCTGCTTGTAATCAGGATACGTGTATGGTAGCCCACACCACGAACCCTTGTCAAAAATAAGTGTTACTTCGGCGTACATTTTCTCGCCGATATATATACGATGCGAATAGTTCTTTGTCGTCGCCAGAATCAGCTTCGACGCCTCAATTATTCCAGGGTCAAGGTTGACCGGCCTGGGCAAATCAAGCCCCAGTTTCACCGCTAATTTTTGTTCGAGCTTGTTCGTCTTATGTTTGATTCTTGCTAATTTGCCCGGGTCAATCAGTTTTTCGATACTGACAAACCGCCTTAAGATATTTTCACCGGTTTCTTTATTATAGTAGTCGGTCTGGGTGAACGGCCAGACATCGCTTACAAGGTCAATTTTACCAAACTCGCCCGTTATCGCCTCAATCGCAGCCCGCAGGCAATCCTGGTCCGCTGCCAGAATCCCCACCATCAGCTTAACCGGCCTGGGCTTCTCTATTTCCCACATTGTTGTTGGAAATCCAAATATTGAAGTCCGGAACAATCTCGAAATTCGAATTCTCAAATATTCGAGCCGCAAACTTTGGTTTGTGGTTCTCAGTTTATAGTTCGTAGCTCATATCATCCTACGTTGATGGGTTGTATAGCTCAAATCGTTTCACATCCATCGGTTGCGTATTTATACCATGAAGATGTGTTAAAATCCAGCTTTTGCTTTCTTTGCGATGGTCGGCCTTGACAATTCTGTTGAGAAGCGTAAGGTGCAGATGGCCAATAGGGTTTATTCTGAATAATTGGAGGTAAGAGATGAGTTTTAGATTTAGCCGTTGTTTTGAGGTGAAGATTGTATTTTGTTTGGTCTTTTCTTTTATAATCGGTTTGTCGTTGATTTTGCCTTGTTGTGCGGCCACAGTAAATATTATTTTTGACACAGATATGGATACTGACTGTGATGATGCAGGCGCCATAGCAATTCTGCATGTCCTGGCGGACCGTGGTGAGGCCAATATTTTGGCAACTATGGTATCTTCAAAGTACGAGTGGTCTGTGCCATGTCTGGATGCAATCAACACTTATTTTGGACGAGCATATCTGCCGATTGGAGTTGTAAAGGGGCCGGGTGCTCCAACGGACCGTGGTTCGCGGTATACAAAACAAATTGCCGACAGGTTCCCACACGACCTGACAGCCGATAAGGCCCCAGATGCCGTTGAACTTTACCGACAGGTTCTTTCAGTTGAGCCCGACAGAAGTGTCGTTATTGTTACCGTTGGGTACCTTACAAATCTAAGCAACCTTCTCAAATCCCAGCCGGATAGATATAGTCCTCTGACAGGCAAAGAACTTGTTGCAAAAAAGGTCAAACATTATGTGTGCATGGGGAGTCGTTATCCTATTGAATATAGACCCGGTATTTGGGGCAATTTCAAGCCCGATCCGGCGGCTGTGGTACATGTTGCAGCAGAGTGGCCGACAAAGATTACTTTTACAGGGGGAGGCAAGTTTGCCGAGGATTTAGCAACCGGAGCACGTCTTGCAACACAGGTGCCAGTTGACAGCCCGGTTCGGTGTGCTTATGAGTTGTATTTTGGCGGAACAAGCGGAAATCGCCATAGTGCCGATCAAATAGCGGTACTTGTGGCTGTTCGTGGAACAGGAAAACCCTGGAAGTTGGTTACAGAAGGGTATAACTACATTTTTCCGAATGGAAATCACGAATGGCGGGCTGCACCGAATGATCCGCGTCACCAGTATATTTCCGCCTTGGCTGATGGTGTCCAGCCGTCGCATGTAGCAAAAGTAATAGAAGATTTAATGGTGACCCCTCCAAAGGACCGAAGGCAGAAAGGTGGAATATTGGAATGATGTAATTTTGGGTTCTATATGCCTTGACAATTATGGTGGAGGTGTAAAAAGGTCAAGTAAGTTCGTAAAGCAGCGTAGACGCAAAGGCATAAAGATACCGCTCGACTTTGCTATGTTGCACTTGGGGCCTTCGCTACACTTTAAGGTTGCAGTTTCTCTTTTAGCGAATTGACAAGCTCAGTTGTTCTGTCTGCCGCTTTTTCAATAGGAACTTTCTCGCTTTGTGATTCGCATCGCAGTTTTATCTCGACATTGCCGTCGGCAACGGATTTTTTACCCACCGTAACTCTTACCGGTATCCCGATTAAATCAGCATCATTGAATTTTACTCCACCACGGATGTCCCGGTCGTCCAGCAGCACATCGACTCCTTTGTTAAGTAGCTGCTTGTAGATTTCTTCGGCTGTCTTGGCTACGTTTTCGTCATCCTGATTAACACAGGTAACTAATACCTCAAACGGCGCGATACTAACGGGAAAGATAATGCCGTTTTCGTCACTGCCGGTCTCGATGGCGGACGCAACGATTCGGTTTATACCAATACCATAGCAGCCCATAAGACACGGCTTTTCGACGTCGCTTTCGTCGAGAAATTTCGCATCGAGCTTTTCGCTGTATTTAGTTCCAAGCTTAAAGACCTGCCCGACCTCGATACCTTTTTTGAACAGCAGCTTTTTACCGTTATGCGTATCACCCTCAATAGCACAGCGAATATCTGTGATAGTAACATTTTTGCCTTCAAGCGGAAAATCCCTGCCCGGCACAACGTTCCTTGTATGATAGTCTGTCTTGTTCGCACCGGTTACACCCACAGTCATCGCCGCTACAGCGTGGTCGATAATCATTTTGATATTTGTTCCAAGGCCAACGGGGCCAGCAAAACCAACTTCTGCGCCAGTTATTTTTTTTATTTCATCTTCATTTGCCAATTCCAGGTTTTCTCCGGAAACAATTTGTAACTTTTCTCCATTAACCTCATGGTCACCTCTTATTAAAATAGCAAAAAATCTGAGCCAATGAGGATCTGTTTCCCAACGGCCAGTTCCATCTTTATGCGTCGCTTCGTATTCACCGACTCTTTTAACATCTTCTTTTAACGGATGGCTTCTATAAATCAGTGTTTTTATCATATCTCTTGGTTTTGTTTTCAGAAACGCGCAGACAGCTTCGATACTGCCGATGTTTGGTGTATGGACGTCTTCCATCGGCGGGAGATTCCTCGACTCGCTTCGCTCGCTCGGAATGACAGAAGGGGACAGCGGGTCAACTGCCGCCTTTTCGAGGTTGGCCGCGTAGGAGCCGTCCTCGGTATAAACGATTGTGTCCTCGCCGGACTCGCACGGCACGGTGAACTGATGGCTCCCGGAACCGCCCATCTCGCCGGATTCGGCCTCGACAACAACGTAATCAAGCCCGCAGCGCTTGAAAATTCGACAGTAGGTGTCATACATAATTTTATAGGTTTTATCGAGACTTTCGGGCGTAGCGTGAAAGCTGTATGCATCCTTCATAATGAATTCCCTGCTGCGCAAGACGCCGAACCGCGGCCGAAATTCGTCACGGAACTTAAAGCTGATTTGATAGATATTGAACGGAAGCTGCTTGTATGAGCTGATTTCATTGGCCGCAACGGAGGTAACAACCTCTTCCGCCGTCGGCGCCAGCACGTTGCCCCGACCGTGCCGGTCCTCGAACTTCGCCATTGTCGGGCCGTAATCGACGTCCCTGCCGGTCTTCTGCCACAGCTCTATCGGCTGAACGGCGGGCATTAAAATTTCCTGTGCGCCGGCCTTGTCCATCTCCTCACGGACGATGTTTATCACTTTTAAGAGGCAGCGCCAGCCAAGCGGCAGATAGGTATATGTGCCGCTGGCTAATTTGCGCATCAGCCCCGCGCGAATCATCAATCTATGACTGGTAATCTCCGCATCGGCGGGCACTTCCTTAACCGTCGGTATCAGCATTCGACTGTATCTCATATCCTTCCCTTCACTTCCAAAACCCATCCGGTAAATAACCGGTGCCTTTATAGCTCAAAACACCGATTGTTGCAAGCATAACTGTAATATTCGTATGGCTTTTGACTCTGTGTAAAATCACTGCTTGCCCCGTTAGAAGTCCACACAGGGGGTTTGTTAATCCTGTAGATGGACTTACTTCCAACGGGGAGCGTGTTGTATTGTTGTATTATTAATAGAATTTCTAACGGGGCTTGCATAAAGGCCGGCTAAACAATATGATTGGTCACTGGTGAGCGCTGATTATTTAACCATTTAACCAATTAACGGAGTTCGTAATGGCACATAAATTCATCAATGAAATCAACCCGGGCGAAACAATCGACGATATTTATATGGTCACCGACCCCATCCTGCGAAGCACAACGAGGGGTGATTTATACATAGCGATGTACCTTTCCGACCGCACCGGCCGGCTAAACGGCCGAATGTGGCAGGCAACCGAAGCGGTTTATAACTCACTGCCCAAGCCCGGATTCGTCCATATACAGGGAAGAAGCGAGCTTTACGCAAACAACCTGCAAATCGTTGTAAATAACGTCAGCGTCATTGACGCAAGCAAGGTCAATCTCGACGATTTCCTGGCACGAACCGACAAGGACACCGACCAGATGTTCGAAGAGGTGAAAAAAATAGTTGGCCAAATAAAAAATCCCCAGCTAAAGGCGCTGGTCGGCCAGTTTTTAGCTGATACCGAACTGATGGAAAAATTCTGCAAAGCGCCGGCTGCAATGAAACTGCACCACAGTTTCCTCGGCGGACTGCTGGAGCATACACATAGTATGCTGCGGGTAGCCGTTGCGATACTGCCGTTGTACCCGCAGGTCCAGCCGGATTTGGTCCTGGCGGCGATTTTCCTTCACGATATCGGCAAGACCGAAGAGCTTACATACGATATGGCCTTTTCATATACCGATTCCGGCCAGCTGCTCGGCCACATCACCCAGACGCTGCTTATGATAAATAAGAAGGCCGACGCCCTCGCAGCGAAGGGAACGCCGATTGACAAATCGATTTTAGACACCCTCGGCCATATTATCCTGTCGCACCACGGCCAGTATGAATTCGGCTCGCCGAAGCTGCCCGCAACGCCCGAGGCCTTTATGGTATATTACATCGATGATTTGGACGCAAAGATAAACCAGGTAACCGCCGCAATTGACAGCGAGACCGGCGATTCAAACTGGACCGGCTGGAAAAACGCCTTACAAACCAAACTCTACAAAAAACGCATCGAATAGGTATGAATCGAACCCCGAGTCACGGGTCACGAGCCCCGAAAGTATCCCCGCTGGGCTCCCCCCTCCTCGCCCCCTGCGAGTTAGCCCAGCCGGGTATTGGTGACTTGATTGTTGCCTTGGTCTTTCAGCCGCATCTGTGAAAAATATGCATTACGCCGGAATATTCAGCTACATCTTTCTTAGCAGAGTGACAACAGTATGTCACAGCAGCCAAAAAAACCTGCAAATCGGGTGAAACTGCAGCGTACTTACGCCTGAAAAAACTCTTTACCGAGCGTTTTCCTGCTGTCAAAACCGATATTTCCGTCCCCCATTCCGACATTTGGAATCTCCTCTGCCAGAGCCGCGACCCTAATGAAGCGGTGACTTCATCAGACTGTAAGGAAGAGCCGATTACCTGCTACCTTAGCAGGATGACCTTTACAGAACG
>CAYONQ010000054.1:0-19389 GCA_964405375.1 uncultured Pirellulales bacterium | reverse complement strand
ACGCCTACTCGATAGGACTTTCGGACACAAGCAACGATTGCCCACTTGGAAGTAATGGGTTCTTTTCAAATGCTTTCTTACGGCACCAGTGGAGGATGGCCTGCAACTGATAAAAGGCCTGTTTATACAGGCCTTTTTTTATTTAGTGTAGCTTCCGCCCAAACAAAAAAAACCAAAAAACCTCATTATCAGCACTGATAACCCTTAAAAAAAAACAATTTTTTCTTTACTTTTATATCCTTATTCCCTATACAGGAAAATTGTCAGGTATTCTTGCTTAGACTCCTGAACAGGTTTCCCAGTTCTCAAGGAGGAGATTACAGGCCTTTTTCCGCATCCAACAGGCCTGTGAAATATAATCAGGGAGCCCATATGAGCGGCAAGACAAAGACAGTGCGATTTGGTCTTGTTTTTCTCTGCTTAAAGCCCGCAGTCTTTAGTACGGCGGTGGGGGCAGCAACCGACAATGCAGAGTCTGCTAAAGTATTGAAACCCAGATTCAGGGTCTAATGTTAACGTATTGTGCGAGTCTTCAAAAATGCGGTTTTTAGCCCAAAAATCAGGTTGTTTTTTGCTCTCAGTTCAAAACTTCTGTGAAAAACTTGCTTCAAGGGCTAAAAACTATGCTTACTATAAAAAACTCGCACAACGCTTTAATGTTAGTCAAAAATCCTGCCAGCATCTATTTGCTGAGGGCAGGTTGTGAATAAGTAGGAAAAATATGTTAATTTAGGTAATTTAGGTATTGACAAAGCAGTCGAGAAAATGATATGATGTTACGATGGGCAATTTGGGGTAAATGCACAAAGTTGCTTTAGGGATGGGCAATATTGCCAAACTCTGACTGGCCTGGTGAATACCTAATAGCTATGTGGTAGTGGAGTGTGTTGGTTATCCATAGTTAGGAATTCGATGGTTTGTTTCAAATCCAAGCCTTGCTTTGGACAAATTGGTATTCGTTGGTCAATCTGAGTAATTTAGGAGAATGATTATGAATGGTGTAACTAAGAGAATGGTGTGTGTTGCTATTGTTTCTGTTTTTCTTTGCTTGGGGTTTGTGGGTTGTGCTGCGGATATGGCTCAACGACCTTCCCAGCCCGTACCTGCTAAAACCAAAGCCCAGCTAAAGCAAGAGAAAAAGGCCGAGGCTGCTGCCAGAGCCGAAGCCAAGCGAGAAAAGAAAGCCAGGGATGCCGAGATAATCAGGCAAAAGCGGGAAGCCGCCGAGAAAGCTAAGCGAGAGGCCACCGAACTGGCTAAAGCCAAACGCCAGGAGAAGGCCAGATTCGCAAAGTTAGATGCCGGGGCAAGGAAAGAGGCCAAGGCCGGAATCGCCCAAGCGAAACGCGATAGAAAAGCCAAGCTCGCCAAATTAGACGCCACGGCCAAGAAGCAAGCCAAAAAACAGGCGAAAAAACAAGCCGAAGAAATTAAGGCTGAAAAAGAAAGCCTAAACCGCACGTTCAAGCAGGACAAGGCCAACCTTGCAACCGAATACAAGCAGGACAAGGCGAAAATTACGAAAAAAGAAAGAGCAAGGATGGATGCCGAATACAAAAAGACACTTGGCAGACTCGAGGCAGAACATAAAAGCACTCTATCAGCCCTCAAGAAAAAGGCCGATGAGCAAGTCAAGCAAACCGCTAAGGCAAAAAGCCAAAAAAAGGCCGAGCTTGCACAATTCAATGCAAAATCTAAAAAGCAGGCCCAAGAGCTGTCCAAAGAAATCAAGGCCGAAAAGAAAGCCCTCAAACGTAACTTTAATCAGGACAAGGCCAGGATAACCGCCGACTACAAACGGGCTAATGCAAAGGCTACGAAAAACGAAAAGGCAAATCTGAAAGCCGAGCATAAGCAGAACCTTAGCCGGCTCAAAGCAGAGCACAAAAACGCTCTGGCAAAGCTCGAGGAAAAAGCCGATGCCCAAGCCGAGCAAACCGCTAAGGAAAAAACCGAGAAGAAAGCTGAACTCGCCCAGCTTGATGCAAAGGCGAAGGAACAGGCCGGAGAAATTAAGACTGAAAAGGCAAATCTCAAGCGAAAACTCGCTCAGGACAAGGACGAGGCCAAAGAATACGGCGTGACAAAGCTGCAAGCCGAGTATAAGGAAAAGCTCGACCAGCTCGCCGCAGAGCATAAAAAGGATTTGGCAAACCTCAAGGAAAAGGCCGCTGCACAAACGACGGACTATGCCCGAAAGAAAAAACAAATTGAAGCCGATTACCAGGAAAAAGTGGCAAAAATAAAAATGAAGCAAAGACACCGAAGGGAGAAGGCAGAGATTGCACAACTGAATTTACCCAAGGACACAGCCCCACGCCTTACCGTAAGACAGCTGCGCATCAGCGGTAACAGCCTCGTATCGACTGCGGAATTACTGGAAAAAATGCCTCTGGTGTATAACGCCTCCGACAAACCGCTGGAAAAGGCCGAAAGCGGCTTCCTTTACGACCTCAGAGCCCTCATCGATGTAATTCTGCAGCCAGGCCGGCCACGCGAGCTCTCCGCAAGAACCGTTCAGGGCTTTACCCAGTACGTTCTTTCGGTTTATCAGGACCGGAACTACGCAGGCATATATGTATATGTCCCCGCAGGGGCAATCAGGGAAGGCACCAAATTACAGGATGAAATCTTGCCGATAGAGGTCCTCGAGGCACCCTTAACTGATGTTACAATAGCTCACTACGACCCTGACCAAAACAAGGTGGAAAAGGGCTATCTCCGCGCCTCTGCCATTGAAGAATGGTCGCCGGTAAAACCCGGCCAGGTGGCAAATCAGAAAGAATTGGACGATTTTGTTAATCTACTCAACCTCAACCCTGACAGATATGTCTCGGCGGTTGTAACGAAAGGACCCGAGCCAAAATCGCTCGCCGTGGGATACGATATTTACGAAGCAGACCCCTGGCATTATTTTATCCAGGCGGACAACTCCGGCACTGATGACAGAAAGTGGAATCCGAGAATCGGTCTGGTTAATACCAATCTTACAGGTATAGACGACAGATTGACTGCTATGTTTCAGGGGCCGCTCGAATCGGACATAGATGATAATTATTCATATTATGGCAATTACGACTTTCCTCTCTTAGGGCCTCGCTTGCGCCTTGGGCTTTATGGCGGGCGCAGCACCTATGACATAGGATCGGAGGGCGGCGGCATCGATTTCCGTGGAAAGGGAGAGTTCTACGGCGGTGCGTTGCGTTTCAACGCCTTCCAAACGGACGGCTGGTTCTTTGATATCACCGGCTCGCTAAGCCACGAAAAAAGCAAACTCACTCCCTCATTATTCTCATCGGCATTGAAATACAACCTTGATGTGGACCTGCTGGGATACGGCGTTGACATTCATCGTTCAGATGATATGTCAAACACCTCTGTTGTAGTTAATCGGGTTGAGAGTATAAGCGGCGACAGCAGGACCGAGTTTACGAAGGCGCGCACAGGTACGTCTCCTGATTTCAGAATCTACACGGCCTCGGCTGCTCACGGCCAATACCTGGACCCCGATAAGATTGCGCGACTCAGTGGTACTTTCCGGTTTACAGACTCCAGCGGAAGATTGATCCCTTCAAAAATGACCACCTTTGGAGGAATGTACACCGTCAGAGGCTACAAGGAAGATAAAGTTGTTGCAGATGGTGGAATACTCGCATCTGCCCAATATGAGTTTGACCTGGTGAAATATGACGAGTCCAAACAAAAGCGTGAAACCGAGCCGGAACAAACGCAAGGTAAAAAGGAACTCGAGCTTAAAAAACTGGCCCCGTTGGTCTTTTTTGACTATGGCCGGGCCAAGATAAAACACCCCGTCGTAACCGAGAAAGAAACTACAGAGCTTTGCTCGGTAGGCGGAGGGTTGCTCGTCGAGATAGGTGATAATTTTAGTGGAGGGATATATTACGGCTATCCGCTCAGAGGCGCAGGTAACACAGATACAGGCGAAGGCCGATTGAGCGCTAGCTTATTGCTAAGATGGTAGAAATTTTGCCCGACGGCGTAGTCGGGAAGGACATATACTGTAAAGACGGAACTACAAATAATTGTTACTTAAAATAAGAAGGGGAAGTATGATGGAAGATGTAAGAAGAATTACTAAAAAGTATTATTTTAAGGAGATGGTGGCCTGCTGGCTGGTGTGCTGGATGGTTTTCGGCATACCGGTGCAGATTGCGCTGGCCACGCCGCACTGCGCTGATCCCGGTACTGCCACTGTCGACTACGGTCAGGGCACTTACGGCAACACTACCACCGTAGCAGTGACCCAGGCAGAGACAATTATGGGCTGGGACAATTTTAACACCTTAGGCGGTGCCGTGGATGCCCGAGAAACTGTGTTGTTCTCGCAAGGCATCACCCTGAGCAATTCTGCCGTGCTGAACAGGATTTCGGGAGGTCAGACGCAGTATAACGGCGATATGAGTGCCGACGGCATGCGTATTTTCCTCCTTAATCCTGCCGGTATTATTTTCGGTGCCGGGTCCGCCGTCAATGTTACTCAGCTGGTCGCTTCCAGCATGAATATGTCGAACGGCGCATTTCATGATGCGGTCAATGGCGGGGATATGGAATTTACAAATCCCTCCTCATATAGCGGAGCCAGATTAGTGGGGAACTACGGCACTATCACCGCCACCGCCACTCCGGAGAATTCTATTAGTAGCGTTTATTTTGTCGGCAAAAATGTACTCAACGCAGGGGCTATCGCAACAAGTCCTGGCGGCTTGGTTGCAATGGTTGCCGGCGACTATATGCTTCTTGGCCAACCTGGCAGCCCGACTATTGTTAAAACGCTGGTTGTCAATCACGTGGACAATCACACGGTTGATAACGGCGCAATTGGCGGCACGAACTCCAATCTGTATGAGCAGTTCGGCATTGATGCGTCAGGCAACACCGGTACGGTCAGTACCGGAGAGCTTGTTCTTGCTGCCGGCGATATCTGGTCCAATGCTATCGAGAACGTGCAGGACCTGACAGCTAAGGCATACGGCGATATCCACTTTGAAGAAGCCATCAACGTAACAGGCGACGTAGCAGCCGAGGCCGGCCACCGAACTGAGTATGACTCTGATTGGGTCTACCTTGGTCCGGGTATGGGGGGTTGGCCAGAATACGAGGAGCAGGGAACCGCAGAAGAGAAGGGCGGCAACCTTTACGCCCAGGAGATTACTGCGGGCGGTAATATCAAACTCGCAGTTGGAGGCGACAATTATATCTATGAACAGGAATGGGAAAACACTGGCTGGTATTGGTTTTTCGGCTGGTACAATCCTGGACATTGGGTACCTGATACCGGTACCTATAGTCCTGGTCAGATAAATCTGGATGGCGATGTTACCGCCACTGCAGGATTTCTTAAGCTTTACGACAACACGGTGGTGGCACCTTACAAGACACTCCAAGCCGGAACAAATCTGATTCTCGCAAATACTGTTGACCCTTTCGAGAACTGCGAGACGTTGACCGGCGACACCGAACTGACGCTCATAGCCGGTGATGAAATTCAGGCGGAAAATACTACTATAAGCGTGACCGGCAGCGCGCTGACTTTGCAGCAAGGTGTGACGTTGAATACGGCTGATTTCCTCTTTGCCAATCAAGGAAACACAAACCTTACACTGATTAGCGACAATGGTTCGGTATTCTCGACTGATAACGCCGACGGCGGGAAAGATGAGAATGCTGCCGACCAGTGGGACTCAATTGGCGCCACTGCCAACGGTGGCATCATCCTTTCAGGACATGAGAACGACATAAAAGCCAGGAGACTGGAAGCCGCTCACGGTCCTATCGAAGTAGATGCAAAAAGTAACGACCTGCTGGCAAACGATGAGGGCATATTAGCCAGTGGCGGCGGAAACATAACACTCCATGCCCACGATGTAATAGTTGATGGTGACATAGACGCACATTATGGTCCCGGTATACGTCCCGCCGGCTACAATAGTGATTTGACTGTTGATGCAGATGACGATATTAAGCTATACGGCTATGCAAACGTGGATGGTGACCTGGTACTGGACGCCAGCGATGATATTTATGCCTATGGCAACCTCACCTCTAATAATGGCGATATCGAGCTTTATTCGTCAAACCATACGACAAAGCTCTACGCCAATGTTACTGCCTATGATAGTGTTCTGTTGAATAATGAAACAGAGCTTAGAGGAAGCGGCAATCAGAGGGTAGAGGCTACAACTGGAACGCTGACGGCTAAGAGAGATGTGGAAAAAAAGACGGATGGCGACCTTGAGCTTGCCGGTGCAAGCGGAATACATCTGGGCGGTGATGTAGAGACCCATGATGGCCACTTAATATTTGAAGATGCTGTTACAGCCAATGGCACCTGTTCTCGCAGAAACCAGAAATTTGACGCCGACGGTATGGGTAAGAGGCTGTACGCCTGGGATACTATAACCAAGACCACAGAAGGCGACCTTACACTTGATGGCGGCACATGGAGCGGTTATGAAATAGACCTTGATGGCGACGTGACTGTTACCGATGGCGACCTGACCCTTGGGCATTGGTTGTCTCATGATGACACAACGGTCGCTCCCGATAAGACGCTGTCGGCCAGCGACGACATAAAGGTCTATGGCAATTTGAATGGCGAAGGCGATGTGACTGTTGATGCAGGTGACGATGCTGAGCTATACGGTGATGTAGAAGCAGCCGGAGACCTTGATATCTATGCAGACGATGATGTAGAGGTCCATGGCAATTTGAATGGCGGAGCAGATGTGATTGTTGATGCAGGTGACGATGCTAAGCTATACGGTGATGTAGAAGCAGCCGGAGACCTTGATATCTATGCATCAGACAGCACCACCATATATCTGCATGGTGATGCCTATGCCGCTGGCGATCTTTCACTGCACGCTAACACAGAGTTTGAAGGATGGGATGACCAGATTGTAGATGCAGGCGGAACGCTTACTGCCGATGGCTACTTGAGAAAGCTGAACACAGCGTTTTTCGGCTTGTTCAAGAGTGACGGCAGTCTTTACCTGCATGCCGGTGGCGACATAAGCCTTGCTGATTTTGTAAAAGCTGCAGATGTCGGTTATTGCGGATGCTATGGCGGCGGCGTCTCGATCATCTCCGAGACCGGCACGATATTTACACCCGGCTACGGCGATGTGCTTAATGTTCCCATAACCGGCCGTTCAAGCTTTAAAATGTGCGGAGACTACGTGTGGGGTACCACCGGTGTTGACCTGCCTTATGGTGATGGTAAAGCAGCAATTGTGGTTATAAGCAAACAGCAGGACCTGACATTAGGCGCAGGTGCCGAACTGACCGCTTGCGGAAGGTATGACGAAACTGTTTTTGATGACCGTCCGGGTGTTGACTTCTTGGACCATGACATACCTGCTGATAGCAAGCTTGGAGGCGACCCGATCGACGTGGCAATCTATCTGGCCAGCTATTGGGATGATGGAAGAACGGGTGGCGATGTCACCGTTGGCTCGCCCATTAGTTGTATTGCAGACAACGGAGCAATGGTTGTCGATGCATTGGATTCTGTGTTCTTCGGACCTGACTTTGTAAGCTCCCTGATAGACGGCAAGGTTGGTTGGTTGGAGGCCTGCTCGCGTATAAGCGCAACTTTGGAGACTGCTGTAGGCAGGCTGCCCTATGCTGACAACCTCCTCGCTTATCCAGGCACTGGTAAATATGTGCTTCGTGGAGAAAATCCTGAGGTCGGCTCGGGTGCCTGGGTCCTCGGTTCGGTAGGGACCTATACACACAAAAGTTACGAAGCAGCGTCAACTGAAGAAGTCGGATTCGGACCGGGCGGCTGTCCCGTCCTGATGGCCTGGCTGGCCGACGAGATTGGAGTTGAAGCAGAGGACCTCCAGGTACACATTGCGAACACCTTTGCCCTTTCCACCGACATCCAGCCCTGTGAGCTGTGTGCCCGGCTGAAGGACGCCGCTACAATTTTAGCCGATGCCGATGGCACCGGCATAGCTGCCCTGGGACAGGTGATTAACGAGTTTGTCACCACGCCCACGCCGCCCTCAGAGGAACAGATGGCGGTGATTGCTACGGCATTCGCAGACCACACCGATGACGGCACATATTATGCCGCAGCAGGCCAATGGATAGACGCCTTGGCGCAATACGTCGGCATTATGACTGAATTGGGCTACCCGGCAGGTGACGCAGTGGCGCTCGCCGTCAAATATGTCGCTCCCGTAATGGAGACCGGCGATGTAAGTCTTACCGCCTATGTCGAGGCCCGGCTGGCGGTTCTTGGCGGCTGATAAGACAGAATAGATAACTGGATTTGATAGGCCTGCTCTCTCTGCAGAGCAGGCCTTTTTTATTTAACATCACCCGTGAACGACGGACGAAGTGCTTTTACTTGATGACCGTTGCAGCCGCTTCATATGCAATCTGCTTATACACAGGGATGTTTTCTACGTTCTGCTGCGCCTTTGCGAATTCCGCCGCCTCGCCTGTCTTGCGCTGAAGCCGGGCCATCGTCTCCAGCACCTTTACAACGTTGGGGTGATTATGGTCGAAAATATCTTCGAGTGTATTCAGCGCTTTGTGACATAATTCCTGAGCTTCGGAATATTTCCCCTCATGCACATATACCTGCGCAAGATTATTAAAGGCCATTGCTGTATGGTCGTTTCCCGCCCCCAGCGAATCCTTAAGCACCTTCACCGCCTCCCGGCAGACGCCTCCGGCCTCGGCATACTTGCCCTCCAGAATATACAATTCACCCAGTATGCTCAAGACCCTGCCGGTGGCCGGATGCTCGATTCCACGTTTCTCTCTCACTACAGCAAGGGCCTTCTGAAGCAATTTCTCCGCCTGTATGTAGTCTTTCTTTTCCTGATGAATCCTGGCCATCGTTAGCCACGTCGGCACTAAAAGATGGTGCTCCTGCCCGTATACTTTTTCTTGAGTGGCCAGTGTTTGGTTAATCAACTCTTCGGCCTCGGTATATTTCCCCTGCAGTACATACATGCTCGCCATACCGCCGAGCACTGCTGCCGTGTAAAGATGGTTCGCTCCGTAGCTGTTATTGATTAAAGCCAGCGCCTGTTCGTAATAACCTTCGGCCTGTGCAAAACGACCCTGTGCAGCCAACAGTTTGGCAGTATCCACGTAAAATGGAGCCATAATCTGGTCGTCCGGCAGGTGATAGGCGCTCATAATGGTCATCGCCCTGTCCAGAACAGGCCTTGCCTGGCGATACTTCCCCTGTCCCTCGTAGATTGAACTCAAAATCCTCAAGGTGTACGCCACGTACGGATGGTTGTTACCGTAAAGCTTCTCCTGCAGTTCCAAACCAAGCCCGCACACCCTCTCGGCATCGGATAACTTACCTTGACCCTTGTACAGCCACGCCAGGTCAATCAGACACAAACAGCGTTCAGAATCAGAGACATTGTCCGTTTTTGCCAGAGCCAGCGCCTGTTCCGCCAGAGGACGTGCCTTTACATAATCTCCGTAAGCCATATACACCCTTGCCATTGCCCGCAATGTCTTACAAGACATATCCTTCTCTGCAGACCTCTGGCTCCCGTTAACAACGCCCCCGCCAAGCAGAACTAAACCGCACACCAAGGCAATAATAAAACTTTTGCCGTCCCATTGTTTAAGAACGGTGCTTTTGTCGTTGTAAAATTCCCTGGTTAAATGTTTACGAGAATCGTGATATTTCATATTATGGATATTCGTGAGATTTTGGCATCGACTTAACTACCTTTTCTGCAACCTCGCGCTGCATCACACCTTTGCTGCCTACCCCCGATTTACCCCCATACAAAGCGTAAGAAGAAAAGGCGAATCGACCAAATTATAGGGCCAGATTTACCTCCACACCGCCCGTGAGGGTTATAATCGCTCTGACGGTAGTATGAAATACGTCAGGGAAAGTTTCTCGCCGACACTTCAGCCCAAAATTACTTGCGACAAACCCACTGTGAGCTTAAAATGCGCCTCTTTAATCTAAAGACAAGGTAAAGATATGTTAGCCGGATTGCACAGTGTTACGCTGGTGGGAATCGAGGGTATTGTTTGTGAGGTCGAGGTGGATGTCGCCCGCGGCGGATTTGAAAGGTCCCTGGTCGTAGGCCTGCCGGATACCGCCGTAAAAGAAAGTATCGAAAGGGTTAAAAGCGCCATCTGCAACTGCGGCTACAAGTATCCCAAGACCCAGTCGTTGATAAATCTGGCACCTGCCGACGTGAAAAAGGCCGGTCCCGCCTTTGATTTGCCTATCGCTTTAGGAATACTCATCGGCCAGGGCATTTTAGTTAATTCGGCCATTAAGGATTTTGTCATCGTCGGCGAGCTGGCCCTGGACGGCAGGGTCAGAGGCATCAACGGCGTCTTGAGTATGGCAATGACCGCCGCCGCAAATGGATTTAATCGAATGATAGTCCCTCTCGAAAACGCCGAAGAAGCAGCGGTTGTTCAGGACGTAGAGGTATATGGCGTCGGCTCACTAACTCAGGCAGTCGGCTTTCTCTCCGGACAGTTACCACTCGAAACAAGCACCGTTAATATCGATGAGCTCTTTAATGTGGCGTCAAATTATGAAGTTGATTTTGCGGATGTTAAGGGACAGGAAAGCGTCAAGCGGGCACTGACCATCGCCGCTGCGGGCGGCCACAATATAATGATGATTGGCCCACCCGGAGCGGGAAAGACGATGCTCGCCCAGAGATTAGCAACCGTCCTGCCGGGCCTGGGGCTGGAAGAGTCGCTCGAAACGACCCGTATATATTCGTCCGTGGGTCTGCTGGGCAGAAATAAGGCGTTATTAGCCACCCGTCCCGTGCGGATGCCGCACCATACGGCAAGCGGCCCGGCCCTGGTCGGCGGCGGAACAACACCCCGGCCGGGCGAGCTGTCACTGGCGCATTTCGGGATATTGTTCCTCGATGAATTTGCCGAATTCCCCAGACACGTTCTGGAGATGATTCGCCAGCCCCTCGAGGATGGTTTTGTCGCTGTCTCACGTGCCAAAGGCACTATCAAATTTCCCGCTCAATTTATGCTCGTTGCAGCAATGAATCCCTGTCCCTGCGGCTATTTCGGCTCCGATGCCAGAAGGTGCAAGTGCACCCCCAACCAAATCGAACGCTACCTGTCGAAAATATCCGGACCGTTGGTGGACAGAATTGATATTCACATCGACGTGCCTGCGATAACCTTCAGCAAGCTGCGTTCGAAGACGAATCAATTGGATTCGGCTACGATAAGAAAAGAAGTGATAAAGGCCAGAAACACTCAGGCAAAACGCTTCGATGGCGACAAAATAATGACAAATGCCAGGATGACTCACAAACAGGTTAGAAAACTTTGTGAGCTTGATTCGGCAAGCGAAATGATGCTAAAGCAGGCAATGACCGAATTCGGCCTGTCCGCCCGTGCCCACGACAAAATCTGCAAGGTCGCTCGAACCATAGCCGACCTCACCGGCGCCGAAAATATCCACCCCGAGCACATAGCCGAAGCCGTTAGTTACAGGAGATTAGATAGAAGATTATAACTGTTGCCGATGTTAATTCCACCAGACCGCATCTGACCTCAAAAACACCGATTTTATAGGCCATAAGGTAAATCCGCTTTTTTGCTTAACCCGCCACGAACTTGTGCCGATACATCATTTGAAACTCGGCAACGCCGTATTGAACCAGAAAAAGGAGATCTTAAAATGGGGATTCAGAATTGGTCAGAGGATATCATCCTCGTGGACTTGCCCCCGGAGCCGCAAATGGGAGACGAGCTGAAGACCGTTACCGAAATTGCCCGTGATAGAGGCAACTGTGAGGTCGTGGTCGATTTCTCCAGCGTCGATATCGTAACTTCTTCGAGTCTCTCGAAGTTACTGAAGCTGCGCAAGTTATTGGTTGATTGTGGACATCGCTGTATCTTCTGCAATGTCGCCGCTGCAACTAAAGGCGTATTCACGGTAACCGGCCTTGATGGAGTCTTCGAACTCGCTGATGACAAGTTCGTTGCCCTCGCAGGTCTGCAGATTGTCAATTAACCGGCGAACCCGGTGATTTACCATTTCAGGGGGTTCCCAAACAATGAGACGCGTTTGGGAACTTTACAAAATAACAACCTGACAAACTTCGAGGGTTACCTCCAAAGGGCTTGACAAATACCTTATTTCTTGCATAATTATTGTAATGTATTATTTCCTGTGGAGCCGGCCACGAATATCGCTGATGGCAGCGGCTTTCGTAATCTGCTCGCAGACTTCTTGCAAGGACAGGACGTAATAAATGGAAAAAGAGACTCTGCAGCAAATCGAGCAGACAATAGGTTACAAGTTTTCTAACCACAACCTCTTACGGAAGGCGTTCACTCATTCCTCTGCGGTTGAAAACCGTTTTTTAAGCAATGAACGGCTGGAATTCCTCGGCGATGCGGTTTTGGCCGTGGTTATCTGTAGAACTCTCTTCGAGCGGTTCCCCGGTTATCTCGAGGGCGACCTAACAAAAATAAAGAGTATGCTCGTTTCCCGCAGGACCTGTGCCGACATCGCCAAACAGCTCGGACTGCAAAAATTTCTCAAAGTCGGCAAGGGTATGACCTCAAGCCGAGCATTGACGGGCTCTCTCGCAGCCAGTCTGTTGGAGTCTGTCATTGCTGCGATTTATCTTGACGGCGGCCTCGATGCCGCTTGCGATTTCATCCTAAGAAACTTTTCTCCCTTAATCGACCAAACCAACGCCGAACAGAGCCAGGGCAATTTCAAATCCTTACTGCAGCAGTACGCTCAACAGCATTTCAACACCACACCTGCCTATGAGCTGCTTGACGAGAAAGGGCCCGACCATAACAGGTGCTTTGAGTCAGAGGTGGTTGTAGCCGGCCGCCACTTCTCAAGTGCCTGGGGAACAAACAAAAAAGAAGCCGAGCAGAAAGCCGCCTTCAATGCCCTTATCGAATTAGGGGTTCTCAACGGTTCGGCGGCAGACCTCAATCACAACTGAAAAACGCTCAAAAATGCAAAGGTACTTGTGGCTTGTGCTGCCCTGCCCCCCGATAGCTACTCTGTAATTAGCCACGCCATAGCATATAAAACCAAAGCGGTTACGAGTATGAAAACAACAATCGAGCCGAATAAAGCCCCCACCTCTTTCAGAAAAACGCCCGCCGTAATCTTTGGCAGCTTCGTTGCTTTATAGACCACCGATATCGCCGCCACCAACGGCAGCAGCCACAACATCGACTGCGGATTAACACCTATCTCTTGCGGCGCTGTAAAAGTTGCTGTTACGAAGATACCTTCAACCCACATCTTAACCCTCGCCCTGCTCTGTCCCGCGCAGATTGGCCAGATAAATGGCGTTGACAATGCACAAAAGGTTAAGCAAGCCCGCGATACTTGTATATATCTGTCCGATTTCGTTCGGCCTGCCATAGACAGGATAACCACCCCCCGCCGTCACGTGCCCGAGAACCGCAACTAACGGCGAATTCATAATCTGGGCCACATACCACGGCCACGACCCTACAGGGTCAACCACCCCGATTGAGCCGATATATAACCCTGCACAAAAGGTTAATAAGATAGTTGCGAATATAATGACTGCCTGTCTTTCTCTTTTCAGCAAAAAATGTCCCCCGCCCGGAACCAGCCAACCGGCCAGCCCGACAATCAGCAGAAACAGAATATGATTTTCCTTCGAGCGGCGTTCCAATCTAATCTCTTACACAAAAAAAAACGAAAAAGGGATTCAATCAGCAATTTTACCTGTGATTCTTTGTTTCCCTATGGCTGCTCTCGCTCCTTTTAACTCTATCACTCAAACTGACCAAATTGTAGCAAATGGTAAATGTAAGTCGATTTTTGACAATACATTCCGCAATTTTGCATTTTGCACTTTGATTTTTGCATTTTCAAACTGACCATTGGTCAGTTTGAGTTTATAACACTCCCTCGGCTCACATCGGTGCGTTAGCGTCTGCTGTCTCTTCCTCTTGCCCGGCCCATCTAAAATTCGTACGTTGTAATATGCTTTCAGGATTAAGGTATATTACTGCCAGACTCTGAGATTGGATATCGTCTTCTCTATAAGCTCGCATCGCCTTGATTTTCTCATATTCGTCCTGCTCGATGCGATTGACGTGAATTTTCTTCAAACAGTAGTAACTCATATCCGGCTTAAATTCCACAATCAGAGGCACATTCTCAACGGTGTTACTGTCCTGCGGCACAAGCGAGTAAAGCTGCTCTATGAGCTGGGCCTCTTTCTTATGAGCATTGATTAAGAACTGTGCCGCCGGGTTGCCCTCGTTTTGCACAGCCAGTGTTTCCATTGTCCCCCTCGAGGTCCTCCGCAGGTCCGTAAAACTCTGCTGGCTGAACACATCAGGGTCATCTTCCTCCTGCGCCGCCGACTGCCCATACAGCTCGTTAAATCTCTCAACCGCCTCATCCCAGCCATCCTTTACCGCTACCTCAATAAACTCCTCGGCTTTGCCTTTGGTCGCCTTCATTGCCGCCAGTTCTCTTAAATCTTCTATCACCTTTTCTTTCACCGAATAAATATCCTCGCTCGGCTGTTCCTCGTCCTGCTCAAGTCTGATTGTCTCCCTGCTGAAGGTTTGATTTATGTCTTCCGGCTCAGAGGCCTCTTGGGCCTCTATCACCCGCACAATAGCCATTATTCGCCCGAATATATCCTTCACCGGCCCGATATTCTCATACATCATCGGCTTCGGCGCATCGAAGGGCCCAAGCTCACTGGCCCCAAGCTCGTCAATTGCGAATATAATCCGAGACAATCCTACCAACATCCCTCCGTAACCTTCTAAGTGCAGCATTCCAAGGTATTCATCCGTTTGCATATCAACCGCTCCGAGCATCCCTGTCCGCCCCGCATACACCTTGACCTTGTATTTTTCAGTCAATTCTTCAGCGGCAGTTACATAATCGCCGGTCATCTGCTTAAACCGCTCACTGCTGACATTTGCGGACTCTGTCTCTGTGGCTTCGAGACCGGCCTCGGTAACTGTCTTCGCCTCCCGCAGTATCCTCTCTGCCTGCAACTTTATCTTGTCCTGTAAAAGCCCATCTGAAATGATACCCGCCACCTCGGCGTAGCTTTTAGTTCGTTCGACCGTCGCTGAATTCGGGTCGTTCGGGTCCGATGGTACCTGCTCGGTATATAGCTGTCTATTTTTTTGATAATGCTCTTCTATCTCTTCCTGCGTAGGCGGTGTCACTATCGCCGAGACATCGTCGAGCTTGACCGCAATGTATTCAATCCTGGCCCGGTCGGGCAGCTTATACCCGAAGCCGTAGGGATTTCCCTCGCTTATATCACCGGCAAAAATCCCCTTGTACTTGTCAAAGTGCTCCGAGATTTCCTGTTCGCTTGGCTGACCTTGAGTTTCGGCAAACACGGCAGAATCAAATTTTACAAATTCAACATCAACTGTCTCTCCCTCCATACTTACGTTATACATTATCTGCCGGTCGGTCACATCTTCACTTGAGCAAACCATCCCGGCGTACTCCAGTACCGCCAGCAATTTGCTGAACGCTGTAAGTATCTGGTCCTCTGGAACCCCGTGCTGGTTTATCAGAAAGCTGATTACCTGCGAATATGTTGCGCCGTTAAATAATTGGGGTATTATTATCCTGCCAAGCTGATAGCCCGAACTCTTGTCTGGCACGCTGATTCCTGCCAATTCCGCCTCTTTTTTCAGCAGCAGCCAGTATACCTCGCTTGACACCGAGCGCCTGTAGATGTCGTTGATTTGCTTATCGCTGATTCTGTAGTTGTTTGCTCTTATGATTTGTCTTACCCGGTTGACAAGTGCCGGCGAGGTCCTCCGCTCGGAAAACAGCAGCTCGCCCAGCAGAATCGTTCGTAAATCGTGCGTGCTGAGCAGAACGTCCATCCGCAGCGCCCTCAGGATTTCCAGCTCCTGCCGGGCCAAACTTAGGTCATAATTTGTTATCTTATTATTGTCTCCGAACCAGGCAACTACATTGTGCAGCCCTGTCGCTCTTCGGCCGAGTTGCTGGATATATGTGCCGCCTATAAACCCGACCATTATGACGATGACAACGACAGCCATCACCTTCTTATTATTCTTGCGAAACCACCTTACTAAGCTCATATCTTGTGCTCCGAACCTGTCTCAAAATTCCGTCGATTTTTCAAAACCCTAAAGTATATGCAACCGCCTCGTTTTTGCAAGAAAAATAGCATCTTGCCGCTCTTTGACTTATCGGCCTCCTGCATTTTCCTCTCTCTGTGCCTCTGTCCCTTTGTCCCTATGGGCCTAATACCTCTTTTGCCTTTTCGCAATCTTTTGCGATTTGGGCGGAAAGTTCCGCTTCTGTCCCAAACCTTTGCTGGCTGCGGATTCGCTCTATAAAGTCTATCGCCAGCCATTTGCCGGTTAAATCAGCCACGTTATCAATTAGTAAATGCGCCTCTATCAATAATGGTCGGTCGCCGCCGAGCGTCTCCGCCCTGCCGATACTAAATGCAGCAGGGATTTTCTCCTCCGCCCCACAGACCAATTCTTCACTTTCACCAACCTCCACGAATCCACCATACACTCCTTCAGCCGGTATAATCTGCCAGGTCGACGCCATATTGGCCGTCGGAAAGCCCAATTGCTTTCCTTTGCCACAACCCGGAACCACCCGCCCAATCAGACGATAAGCTCTACCCAGCGCAATGGCTGCATCGGCTACCTTCCCTGCCTCAAGCAGATTCCGAATTATCGTGCTCGAGACCCTAACTGATTGGCCGATTGAAAGTTTTACCTCTTTGGATTCAACTATGCAAACCTCAAAGCCCTTCTCACTGCCCAGATTGTACAGCGTACGGACGGAACCGGCCCGGCCGACCCCGAAGTTAAAATCCTCGCCCTCAACCACCACACTCGGTCCAATATCCTCAACAAGAAACCGCTCCACAAAATCCGCCGCCGAAAGACCGAGCAGCTCGGCAGTGTCCTTTAATACAATAAGGCAATCGACCCCGCATTGGGCCAGCAGATGTGACTTGAGTTCCAACGGCGTCAGCATCCCGGGGGCCTTTTCAGGATGCAAAATAGCGACCGGATGCGGCTCGAAGGTTAATACCGCCAGTTCGGCTGCCTTCTGCGCTGCTATCCGTTTACCGACGGCCAAAATCTCCTGATGGCCGATATGAACACCATCGAAATTCCCTATACTCAGCACACAACCCTTATTCTCGAAGTTCGATGTTGTCTCTATAATTCTCATTAGCGTTTTTGCCTGTTCACTGCCTAAGCTACAGTAATTGAACCCTCTACCGGCAAGATGCCGGCAGATTGAGCCCTTAATTTACCTGCACCAGCTAAAATCTGCAATCGCTTTTTGGCCCGAAAAACGGCAATCGGCTTTTAACCACCTATCAAGACAACCGAACCGCCGACAAAGCCACAAACTTTTATTGCAACTCAGCGTAATGAACGATATAATATACGGTGGTCGATTTTTGAAAAGTGAATACGGGGGCGAACGGCTTCGACCGGATGGCGGATAGTCAAGCTGCATGTCCAGGACGCCGGTTGGCCTGGTTAATCATCCGGCAACAAAGTAATTGGCAACTACCAGTTGCGAATGGCTGCCTAATCTGGCGGCCCGTCCTGCCTGACCTCGCCTGCGGGTCTGGTGTGGGCGTCAAAAAGCGGGCTGGCCAAGCCGGTTTTTCGGGCCGGCAAGGTGAGATTTCTCCGGAATAGCCGACCCAAATGCCTGTCGTTTGGCTGTTGGGGAAGCGAAAAAACAATTAAACGACTAAACATGTAGATGCTTGTCCTGAAACATCCCGGCACGGGGGTTCGAATCCCCCCGCCTCCATTTTATTACTCACAACTTGCTGTTTTATAAGAATTTATGCAAACCACCAAGAAGGTGTCTACCCCCCGCCTTGTGCAACTCAGAAATTATATAACCCCTTTATTAGCAGTTACTTGGCAAATACGCATCATCCACGTTTATAATCAAGTGCACATATATGGCACACTTTTTCTCATTTTGGCACCGAGAAACATCAGGAGTGTGATATAGTCGAGATTATATAATCCTGCCAAAACTGAAAAGATTACGACAAAAATATCTTGAAATTTGAGGCCTTTTCGAGTATAATGCCAGCAAAAATAGGGGTTGTATAGTCGACAACATAAAAATGAACAATAATAAAATCATCCCCGCCTTGACAATACAAGTTTAGAGCATGAAAATCCAATGAAGACCGGTCTTTTTCCAACAGAGAACTCATATTTGAACTATCAACCGAGATTGGCCCGGCATTTCAATCCTGACACAATTGTGTTAACCAAAGGCAGCTTCCAGACCACTCAACAGCGTAATTTCATACAGGCGATTTGCAATCTATATCCCCATGCCCAAGTCATCGAAAGATTTGATATATCTCATAATCGCTTTGAGCTTGGCAGTTCGGATCCTTTGGAACTTCATTACAAAGGCAAAAACACATTGTTATTTGGAGTGCATAAAAGTGCACTTAGATTCAGCGATGAAGATGGCAACACCTGCCCAAACTACTGGCATTTTTCGCCATATGGTTTCTGCCCCTACGATTGCCAATACTGCTATCTGGCAGGTACGCCCGGCGTAAAATTCTCACCTACAGTGAAAATATTTGTAAATATCGGGGAAATTCTCGACCAGATTGCCGGTGCTGCCTCTAAGTTATCTGAACCAACTGCTTTCTACTTAGGTAAGCTTCAGGATGGTTTGGCACTTGACCCTCTTACCGGCTACTCCTGCCTAATGATTCCTTTTTTTGCTCGACAGAAAAACGCCAGATTAACTTTATTGACCAAAAGTGCCAATGTTGACAACCTTCTCGATATTGACCATCAAGGCCATACAATCCTTTCATGGAGTTTAAATCCCACTGAGATTTGTGATGCTTTTGAATCAAATGTACCATCGCCTAATGAAAGAATTGCTGCAATGCAAAAATGTGCCGATGCTGGCTATCCGTTACGTGCTGTTATTATGCCGATTATCCCTGTGGAAGGCTGGCAAAATATATATACCAGCTTTTTGGAAAATTTCCTGAAATCAGTGTCCCTTGAGCGTATTACGTTAGGGCAGATTTGTAGCTATTCCGGGGCCTTACAACTTACTGAACGAAAATTAGGCAATGACAATACTATTTCAAGAATGCTCGAAAAAGGCAAATCCAAAGACGGCCGAATTCGCTTCCCTATAAAATTAAGAATTAAAGTCTACAAATATCTGGTTGATACAATAAGAAAAATACAACCACAACTGCAGATAGGTTTATGTATGGAAGAAACCGACACCTTCAAATCCTTGGACATGGAAAATTCCATAGGTTGTTGTAACTGCGTACTCTGACGGTTAAT
>CAYONQ010000053.1:0-19423 GCA_964405375.1 uncultured Pirellulales bacterium | reverse complement strand
AGGCACTTTAGCTCACTTTAGGCACTTTAGCTCACTTTAGGCACTTTAGCTCACTTTAGGCACTTTCCATACTTGTTACATATTAAAACCTGCACACGGCGTTAGGCACTTATCATTTTATTATTGGACTGGACTGCAACTCATTCAGATATGCCCAATAGCCCCTATAACACCCTTTTTCCCAAAGTTAACTCCTTTATTAGACGACTTATGGAAAAGCTAAACATAAATTGTCTCTTATCAAAAAGAAACTTAAAATGAAGAAGGCGTTTACGCTCGTCGAAGTTCTGATAGTAGTAACCATTATCGGCATCCTGGCAGCCGTCGTCGTGCCCATCTTTCAGGACAATGCAACCATAGCCAGGGAAGCCGCAATCAAAGATACCCTTCGTGTGCTGCGAAATGCAATTGAGCTTTATGCCGTCCAGCACAACGATGTCCCCCCAGGATACTATAACAATGACCCGACCCAATCAGTGGGCTGGACCACCTTCTGGGCACAAATGGTCAGAGATGGTAAATACATACCAGAGCTTCCTGAGAATCCATTCAATGAACGTGTGACTATAAGAGTAATACCCGACGGAGATGCTCTGCCGGCAGAAGCAACCGGCGCGTATGGCTGGATATACAAACCTGAAAATAAGGACTTTAGAATTGACTGGCCCGGAACGGACTCCAAGGATATCAGATTCTATGATTATTAATCTGTCTTAGAGCTATTCGAAATCTTGGTGAACGTCAGTTGCTTCTGCACAACCGTATTGGGGTCGCTCGAACCAGACCCGATGATTTCACCAAGACTGACCCATGTAGCGCTCCACGTCGTCCCATCCTCAGAAACAGGGCCGGTGAGATAATCGTGGAAGTTGCCCTCCATAATACCGTCAGGGAATTCGACTACAAAGTGTTCTACGACGATTTTTACGCTCAATTCACGAGTTTGGGGATTATACTGTGCTTCGCACGGCCCCAGCGCATACACCGCCTCAATGCCGTCCCGCCATTGCTCTACGAGTCCGCCTTCTGCGACCTCGAATTCCATACCGCCGTGATGTACCACCTTTGATATCCTGCCGTCGGGCTCAAATGTAAAGACCCATCTGCTTTCGTCCGGCCGCCACGTCCCCGCCAGAAACGCCGGAAAGCCGTTTCCGTAACAACCGCCGGATACACCCTGTCCGCTTCCCTGACAACCCCAAAACCCGGGAAAAACCGCTACACATAAGCTAAACAACAATACCCTTTTCCTCATTTTACATACCCCAAAGAACGTAAGATTTTCATACTTTCTTCATCCTGGCCTTCCAGGAAAGAAACATCACCGGCCATAGGAAGCCGCTCCATCCATACCTTCAGCATTTTATGCAATTTATTCCGCGTTTCAAGCTGCTCGCTGGATATATCGTGCAATTCACCCGGGTCGGTTTTTATGTCGAACAGCTCCACAGCCCCGCCAACATTCCAGATAAGCTTGTACAGGTTGGTCCGAATCGCACGCACGCGATAATCTATCGCGATGCTGTCAAATTTCGGATACCTTTCCCTCATTAGCCCAATTCCTGCGAGCGGACGTTCATTACCTGCAACTACAAACGCTCGATGCTGTCTATCACTCCGCGCCAGGCTGGTTTCTGCGGATTTTTGCCTTTCCACACTCTTACCAGCACCGCACAAGTCCATAACAGTCGGAGCAATATCCACTATGCTGACAAAATCACTTATCCTGCTACCTGGCTGAAACGCCTTCGGGTATCGAATCATCAGGGGAATATGCAGGGTCGTTTCGTACATGCTCAAATGGTGGTCGATACGTCCGCGCTCGCCGAGATTCTCACCGTGATCGCTGGTCAAAATCACTACTGTGTCATCAAGAAGCCCTGAAGCCCGCAACTGTCCAATTATTTGTCCGACACAACTGTCGGCAAGAGCCACCTCGGCATCATAGAGGTCGCTCATAATACGAAAATCTCTTTCGCTTAATTTCAACTCACCTGCCAGGTAAGGCCACATCGATTTGACCGCCGCAATCCGATTCACCTCCTCGTTGTTGTACCCGCGATTACCGACAAAAGATGAAAGAAACGGTTCCGTCGGCACATACGGCAGATGTATACAATTTAAATTAATAAAAACAAAAAATGGATTTTTCGCTGCCTTTCGTTGTTCTAACCAAGAGGCGGCCAATTGGGTGGCGGTCAGTTCAACTGGACCTTGGCTCTGTGTCACATCAGGCCTGTTTTCGGGTCGCCACATCTCATTAAATTCGTCAAATCCCTGCCCAAACCCTCGCTCGACACTAACCCAGGCGTTACAAACAAAAGCAGCGGTGTCGTAGCCGGCTTCTTTCATCACCTCAGCCAGTGTACGATTAAATTTCGGTAACTGCAGCGTCTCTGATGTACCCCCTGCCTGTGTGGGATATAGGCCCGAAAAAAGTGAAGAATGGGAGGGTAATGTCCAGCAGGCCGTTGAGTAAGCACGCTGATAAATGACCCCCTCAGAAAAAATGGCGTCAATATTGGGCGAGGTCTGGCTTTTATATCCCATACAGGAGAAACGGTCCGCCCGGGCCGTATCCAGAACAATCAGCAGCACATTGGGCCCTTTCCCACGTCGGCGCTGCCCACAACCGCCCAGCCAGAGATTGGCCGACACGCCTGCTGCTAAACCACCGTAAAGCCCGTATTTCAATACCTCTCGGCGACTCAGCCCTCCTGCCGACCTTTTTCGCCTACATGCCATACTTACTGATGCACCTTAATCGCTATAGGGCTTATTCACCTTATACAACTCTAAATGTTTTTCAATATCAGATACAAGTTCTTTCCGTCCGGAGGCCACAGCCAGCTCTTTGGCCTTTTCAGCAATTTCTACGGCCTCATCGAATCTGCCCGCAGCAGCATAAGCGACGCCAAGAGTATCCAGCATCGCCGGCTGCTCGTAACCGGTAAGCTCACAAGCCCCTTCGGCAAGCCGGACCGCCTCGCCGGGGTTACGAAGTTTTTCATCCTCAGCGGTGGCCAGCACCCACGCTAAATTGTTTTTCACCTCTGCCCAGTCGCCCTTAAGACGCACGACCTCACCCCAATGTTCGATGGCCTTTTCGACATCACCTTTCCGATAAAACGCCGCAGCAAGCTTACTGTGTGTATTCGGGTCATCAGGATTTTGCCGCAACCTCTCGGTATATTGTGCGATTTCTTCGTCGGGATCCTTACGGGCCATTAGTTTATTGAGGTTGTCACGCACCTCGGGCCAGTCGGGCTTTAATCGCAGCGCCTCGCTCCAATGAGCAATGGCCTCATCAATCCTGTCCAGGCGGTAATAAGCGCTGGCCAGATTATTGTGAACCTCTGCCCAGCCGGGCTTGAGCCGCAGCGCCTCGGTCCAGTGCTCTGCTGCCCGGTCGATTTTGCCGAGCTTGAAAAACGCGCTGGCGAGATTGTTATGCATATCCGGCTGACCGGATTTAATGGCCAGCACAGCGGTGTAGTGTTCAACCGCCTTATCATACTGCTCTAATTGGTAATATGCGGCCCCCAACAGGTTATGTGCCATAAAAGTGGGCTTATTCGGGTTGAAAACAGGGCTTTCAGGGTGCTGGACATCTCTCTGGCTTACCAGAGCTAAATATTTGGTATTATGGGCAATTGATTCAGCAAACTCACCTTTTTCAAAGGTAACTCGCCCTAACTGAAGGTACGTATCCGGCATATCCGGCCATTCCGCCAGCATCTTCTCACAAATGGCCTTGGCTTCATTGAGTCGCTCATGGGAAATCAAATATACCACCCTCTGATTATCCTCGTGGTACGAAATCAAATCTTTGGGGTCCGACTTACTTTGATCAAGTTTAAGAGAGACATCCACAGCACCCGTGCCAACGTACCCCAGGCTCTCGAAACGTCTTCTGGCCTCATCATCTAATCGCAGTTCGCTGTCGATTGCCTTGTCGCTGACCAGTTTGGCTGTAAGCTCCTGCAATTGGGCCTGCATAAACCGTGCTCGTCCGGCCTCTTTTTCAACTATGTTATTTTCTTCAAGCAGGTCGCCGGCTAACTCATACAGTTCCGGCCGCGTGGTCTCGATGTACTTCCATTGCTCGTCGATAAGACCCAGCAAAGGGTTGCAGCCGTATTTCGTGGCCGTTAAAGATTCACAGTAAAGGTATCTTTTCTGCTCGGATGTTCTGCCGCCGGAATAACCGGAAAGGTCTTTGCCCTGAATGTGGGCGGGTATAGGAATTCCAAGATAGCTCAATATGGTAGGCACGACATCAACGAGACTGACTATGTCGTCAACTCTTCCGGGCTTACGGCAACCCGGCGGCCGGACGATGAACGGCACCTTTATCATCGGCTCGTAGATGTAATAGCCATGCTCGGCCTCGCCGTGTTCTCCCAATCCTTCGCCGTGGTCGCCGACAATAATAATCAGCGTTGAGTCATACAGGCCAAGACCCTTCAGCTTGTCTACCACCTCGGCGAGACAGTGGTCGGTATAGGCAATCTCACCGGTATAAAGGTCATCCGAGTATGTCGTGGCAAAGGGTTCCGGCGGGTCGTAATCGGTATGAGGGTCAAAATAATGCAGAAACAGAAAGAACGGCTCATCGTGATGCTCTTCGAGCCAGCCGCATGCAAATCGGCTGGCCTCGTCGCCCCTTCGCTCGAAGTCCTGCGGACCTATCGGATTCTCAAACTTGTCGTTATAACTATCGAAGCCCTGACCGGTGCCGAATTGCCTGTCCAGAACAAAGCAGCTTACGATGGCCCCTGTAGTATATCCCTGCTCCCGAAGTATCTCGGCAACAGTCTCATTTGATTCGTCAAGCTTATGATTTAGATTATCACGCACCTTATGGTAAAGCGGATAAGTGCCGGTCAGCATTGAGCTGTGGGCGGGAAGGGTCAGAGGTATCGGCGTGACGGCATTTTTGAACAGTATTCCCTCGCCGGCGATGGCATCTATATTGGGTGTGGTCTTGCGGCCAAAACCATAACAATTCAAATGGTCAGCCCGGCAGGTGTCAATGCTGATAAGGATAACATTGCGAATGGGCCGACGCCTGCACACAAGAAACCAACCCACCACACCGGCTGCCACTACAACCACTACCACAAGCAGAACGCGTAACCTGACAAGTGCCTTTTCATTCATAATTCAAACTGACCGATTTGTAATAAATGTTAAATGTAAGTAGAATACCACGTAGGGTATCCTACTGTGGTCGATTTTTGACAATACATTCCGCAATTTTGCATTTTGCACTTTGATTTTTGCATTTTCAAACGCACCTTGCCTCGCTTCATCCGTATCACCTCCATTCTCACTGTCCGCCGGTAGACCGCATTCTAAACTGTGCCAGCGCCTTTTCCCTGTTGTTCTGTGCCGCCGGATAGTCGGGCTTAAGACGCAGCGCCTCGTCGTAACAGGCCACCGCCTCGTCGAGCTTACCCTGCAGGTGCAGCACCACGCCCAGGTCATTATATAATTCTGCGTGCTCGGGCTTAAACTGCAGCGCCTCGGAATAGCACCTCTGTGCCTTGACAAGCTGGCCGTCCTGCCGGTAAAGGTCACCCAGTGTATAATAAGCTAATGGCTTATTTGTTAAGGTATCCAGCTTGCTGATTATGGCATTAATTTGAATAAGCCGACATCTCCGACTCAACTGCTCATCTTCGATAATGGAATAATCAATCTTATTATCGGCACAATACCCCTCAATAAGTCCAAAAAACCGCTCCTTCTGCTCGTCTGTTACCCGCGAAATATCGACCATATCGGCAAACGGACTTTTAACCGACAGAACAAGCTCGGCAAAATCTATCTGCAAATCCACATCCCGCAGACCCTGCCGCACAACACTTTGCGTTCCCCGCCTCAATCTACCTTTCGTCCTGACGTTTTCCACGATTGCGGCGTCGTCGATGAACATAGTCTTAGGTGCAGCAAATTCCAGCCGGGGCCGGGCGTCCGTATTTGTGGGACCTTCACCGGCTAAACTGGACAGGTCCTCCGTCTTGACCATCCTGTAGAGTATTTTCGCATTAGGCAGCTTCACATTCTTCGACTTTTGTGCAAACCGCAGATTCCGTTCGGCGTTTGCAAGCACCAACCCTTCTCTCCCATTAAAACCAATCAGAAGATAATCCCCCACATCGGTTTGCACCAGAGCATTATTGCCAAACACATCGGCAAAACTCCGGCATACCATCGAAAACGTCGGCCAATCCATCTGATAGGAGTGGAAAAACTGGGCGAATATGCCGTTTTCGTTAAGCCGGTCTCTCGCCAGCTCGAAAAAATCACGCGTAAACAAAGCGGCCAACCCCGCCATCCACGGATTGGATGGCTCTGATATAATCACATCGTATCTGCGCTCGGTCAACTGCAGATGCGCTCTGCCGTCCTGAACGATAAGCTCAGCTTTCGGATTGGAAAACACATCATTATTCCAGGGGTTGAAAAAACCACTTGCCGTAACCACCTCAGGGCTGATTTCCAGCACATCGAGCTTCTCGACAGGATAACAAAGGATTTCCCCGGCGGTGATACCGCTTGCATAGCCCAGTACCATAACCGTCTTCGGATTGGAATGGAACATCATTGGAAAGTGGGCGCTGAGCGTTTGCGTGGGCATATCGCCGCCTGTGCCCGCATCCGGCTTGCCGCTGATTACAAGCGTGTAGTTGGTATTGCCAAAAACATCCTCGGTCCGCAATACCGTCACAAAACCCCCAATGCCGTCTCCGTAATACACAACCTCACCTATATTTTGTTTTGCCAGCAGCTCTGAGCCGCTCCACAGCGATTCGAGCCAGCCCGTCACTTCTATCTCGTCGCTGATTTCTTTCAATCGGTGATATCGGCCGAAAGATAACGCCGCCCGATTCCAACTGGGGAAATATAGACACAACACCAATCCCAGCAACGCCAAAACCCCCGCAGGAACCCAGCCCAACCTGCGCTGCCTGCTTGCCATAAGCAGCCAAACCGCTATAACCAAAGCGACAGCTAATTGAATACCGATGACTACTCTTAACCCATTCTCTTTGCCGATTAACGGTACCAGCACAAACCCCGCAAAAAATGAGCCAAGCACACAACCGACGGTATTTATCGCGTATGCGAAACCTATTGACCTGCCCACCTTCGAAATCGACTCGGTATAAATCTTGCCCACCAAGGGAAACGTCGCCCCAAGACAGATTGTAGGCAGAAGTATGAACCCGAACAGAAACCCGGCCTTTAATATATTCAAAACAGCAAAATTACCTTGAAAGTGATATATCAGCTTGGCGAAAAAGAACTGGCTGTTGCCCAGAATCTGGCTGACAAGCAACGCAAATAACCCCGCCGCCATTTGAGTATAGATTAAAAGCCGAATGGGACTTTTAACCCTGTCGGCCAGCCACCCGAAAAACATACTGCCCAACGCCAAACACGTTATAAACGTTACTAACACAATCGTGAAAGAATACGTGGTAGGCCCGATAATCAATCCTAACAATTTAGTCCATATCACCTCGTAGCCCATAGCACAAAAACCGGACACGGCAAAAATCACTAAAGCAGCAGTCGCCTTCTGTCCTCTATCCTCCGTCTTTTTTACTTCGACATTCATTATTCCTTGTTCGATATTCGATGTTCTTCTCTTTAGCTCTTCTGTCTTCGGTCTTCGGTCTTCCGCCCCCTGTCCCCTGTAGCTGGCCCGAATGCTGACCGCACCGATAATCGCATTAAGCACAACCGCCAGGGCCAGCGTCCCATACATACCAAGAAGATTTATCAGCCAGAAACCGCACAATAAAGCGCCGGCCGCAGCACCAATGGTATTCAGGCCGTACAAACGCCCCGCGTGAGAGCCTAAATGAGACAGTTTCGTAACGTAAAACCGGCACAATATAGGCAGCGTCGCACCCATACAGATAACCGGAACCACTAAAAGAATACTGCACCCCACGAAGGTCAGGAAACTATAGGCCATAAAGTGCGCAAAAAGCCGGTTGTAAAAAAACCCATACATTTGGCTAAAACCCGCCAGAAGTACCGGCAGAATCAGCCCATACCCTCCTATCACCAGCTCCAGCACCCCGTAGATACGAACCAGCTTCAACGGCTCCTTGATGCGGTCGATAGTCCGCCCGGCAATGTAGCTGCCTAATCCTAATCCACCCATAAACACCGTTAGAATAATGCTCACCGCAAACGGCGCACAACCTATGACCTTCACTATCATCCGCGTCCACAGGATTTCGTAAATCAGCCCCGTCAGCCCCGAGAAAAAGAAACACACAAGAACCAGGGTCGCTACCCCCCCCACCGAGTCAGCCAGCGATGCCTTCTGTCTTCTGTATTCTGTATTCTGCATTCTGTCTTCTGTCTTTTTTACTTCGACATTCATTATTCCTTGTTCGATATTCGATGTTCTTCTCTTTAGCTCTTCTGTCCTCTGTCTTTTTTACTTCGACATTCATTATTCCTTGTTCGATATTCGATGTTCTTCTCTTTAGCTCTTCTGTCCTCTGTCTTTTTTACTTCGACATTCATTATTCCTTGTTCGATATTCGATGTTCTTCTCTTTAGCTCTTCTGTCCTCTGTCTTTTTTACTTCGACATTCATTATTCCTTGTTCGATATTCGATGTTCTTCTCTTTAGCTCTTCTGTCCTCTGACAAACAGTGTAGCAAAATCGGAAGGCCTCCGCAAGTCAAGCTACCTGTAAAAAGATTTTAGAGATTACTCTGTTCGTTTAGCCGTCGCCGGCACGGCGACGTATCTTATTTGAGTTGTGATTATCTAAAAACCTACTCAAGGTAGCTTAATAACCCCGATACAACCCAATGCGACAATTGCAAGAGAATGTGAAAGGTCGGCTTGTGGTGAATATCGCACAACAAAAAGAAGAGGCAAGCCGTTCGGCCTGCCTCTCTACTAACTATTATCTGTTGGCCCTTTGGCCTCGTCTTACCTGCGACGACGCAGCAGACACAATCCGCCAAGACCGAGCAGCGCTATCGTTGCCGGCTCAGGAACCTGGTGAATCACCAGGTCACCAAGGTCCCCATTGACCATCAATACCCAACCCGGGTCAACAGGATACGGACTAATGCCGTCCATTTTGCTGTACGGCGAGTACTCACTCACACCGTCAATGGACAGGTCTAAGGTAAGATTTCCATCTCCGGTACAGGTGATAATCAGGTCCCACACAAGGGGAATCGGCCCTGTCGAACCCGTTAAAGGTGGTGCGACAGGCGTCAGAGCCACACCCATAATACGGTCCAGCCCGTCCGCGATTTCATCATAGGGCGGGTTGGTGGCACCGGTTGGGTCAACAACAGCAAACGGACTAAGGCGCGTGTCATACTTCCAGACAGGATTACCATCCTTATCCTTCGTCCCTGCATCCAGTGTGCCGGGGCCGCTAACGTCTAAGCTAAAGTCCATCGTTGACAGCAGATAACCGTCGTAGCTCGGATAGGCCGTGCCCGGATACGGATTGCTGTTCAGCACAAGCTTAATCTCGATGGTCTCGCCGAGGTCTCCCCTAAGCGGGTCCGTCGACTCGCCTGTATGACCCAGGCTGCCCAAACCGGCTTTAACCACGTCAACAATCGTCGCATTGGCCAACGAAGCCATTCCAAGAACCAACATCAAAACCAATAACTTCTTCATAACATCCTCCTTCCAAAGAGGTCTAATTCAACGAGTGTTCATACACTCGAAATCAGCTCATAATACTATACTTGCCTACTCCAAATTCCAGCGTTACGGACAGTAAACACCGTTAATATCACCCAGAGTACAAGTCGCAGGCGGCGACTTCGCGAACCAATCCCTGAACGGACCAAAGTCAGCCGTGTCGATGCTGCCGTCACGGTTGAAGTCGCCACAGGCATTGTAACCCACCTGCCCATAACTCTTCGCGAATCCATCTCTGAATGGACCAAAGTCCTCCGTCCCAACCATACCGCTACCGTCACCGTCACCATAGCAGAACGTCAGATAGTCCCAGCAGCCAGGATACGCACAGTAGTCCTCACCAGGATCGTCGGCGGTCACGTTGCTGTAAACGCGGTCTGTCGGCTTAAAGCCGTAGCCCGTCTTCGATGGCGTAACCGTGCCAGACCAGCCGGAGCTGACCGTGTCGCTGTAAAGACCGCCACCTGCAGTAACAGGAGTACTCGGCAGCCCGTTCATTGTAACACCGTCCAGACCGCTTCCCATATAGGTAACAGTACCTGAAATGGTATAGGGGCCTCCATTGCCACCACACTCGCCGCAAACTACATAACCGCCGGGGAAATTGTAATCGACGTCTTCCATAACCACACCGCCGCGGTCCACGTTCTCCCTGAGGTCAACACTGGGACTGGCGCTGTTAACGCGGAACTTAATCACCCAGCCGCTGGCTGGCGGCGCAGTCTTATGCACCGGGTCATCATCGGCATAGAGCGAGCCCATCTCGATGGTCATAGTATTCGCATCAAGAATAGCAACCGGCGAACCATAATCATCGACAGTGCCGTCAGCATTGACGTCGATACTCCCGGGGTAGATGTAGTAGTCACTGTCATTGATGTCAACCATGGTGATATTGGCGTCAGCAATAATGTCCAGACCGAACGCCCTCGGAAGATTCGCATCTCCGGCAACATACGTGACAGTAACTAAGTTAGTGTCAGTAACGTCGCAGTCAACAGTCACTCCCGCGAGTGCCGGAACGGCAAGCATAGATACTATCAGAGCCAAAACAACTTTTTTCATACTACACCGTCCTTTCTTCTTCTTTTCTTTCCTTGTGCAGAGCTACATACTCCGCACCGTCTTGGTTTCTAACACAATCCTTGTCTCCTGCCCAAGCAACAGTCTGTCATCGCGCATGTTCAGCATCTTGGTACTTAATTTTTCGAACATAGCGACCCGGCTGGCAGGAACCGCCGGTCAGACTCAAGTAACAATTATTATCCGCTCCTCCGTCCCTCCTTTCTCGCCAATCGGCGAAATCGTGCGACAAGAGGCCGCACATAATGTTACTTATTGGTGAAGGTTGACTGCATAATAGCATAAAGCCCACATATAAATCAAGAAGAAAACGTAAAAAAATACAAAAAATTTGAAAATTCCTATAAAAACTTAAAAATTTTCCCAAAATGCCTATAAAACCCTAAAATCCCGCAAAAACCACCCCCCTGTCGGCCTCCGGGGCTGCACTACCGACTCACAGCACCCCTCGATTCCAGCCCTTCACAATACGGCTGACCCGACTTAAACAACTCCAGGTGCTGCTGTATCTGCAATGCCAGTTCTTCCTTTTCTTCGAGGTGTGCCTGCTGAAGCGCCTTTTCGGCGGTCTTGACGGCCTCGGGAAAATCCCCGCCCGCAGCATAGGCAACGCCCAGAGTATCCAGCATTCCCGGCTGGTTGTAATCGGTAAGCTCACAGGCACGCCGGGCCAGCTTAATCGCCTCATCCGGCCTATGAAAGCCCTCTTCTTTATATGCTGCTTTGACCCACGCCAGGTTGTTCAGCACCTCAGCCCAATCGGCCTTGAGCCGCAACGCCTCCTCCCACAATTCAAGGGCCTGCTCGACCTTCCCCTGGCGGTGATAAAGGCGGGCTAAATTATCAAGCACTACCGGCTGGTCATGCTTAATCTCCACTGACCTCTCATAGTGCTTGACCGCTTCATCTGTTTTGCCCTGCATCACTAACGCTGCTGCTAAACCCCTATGTGCCTCCGAATTCTGGGGCTCAAGCGCTACCATTTTGTTAAAGTGGGTAATCGCAGCAGCGATGTCCTTCTGCTCCATAGCTATTTCGCCCAGACGCTTATGAATCCGCCCAAGCCCGGGCCGTTCAGAAAGCAGCTTTTCGCAAACTGCTTTTGCCTCCTCGTACTTCTCTTCCAAAAGAAGAAGTGCGATATTTCCGTGGTCCAGATGAAATTCAATCAAATCTTTCGGGTCATCCCTGCTCTGGTCAAATTCGAAATCCTCTCTTAAGCCGGCACCGGTAACATAGCCCAGTGACTCCAGACGTCTCCTGCCTTCCTCATCCAATTCCATCCTGCTGTCGGATTTGCTCCGGCCGACCGTTTGTTCCAACATCTCTCTTAAGTGCTCACGAAGGATGCTCGCCTGTTGGGGCTGCTGCTTCACGAGGTTATTGGTCTCGTTAGAATCTTCGAGAAGGTCATACAGCTCCGGCCGGGTGGTCTGGATATACTTAAAGCGTTCGGTAATCACACCCAATAAAGAATTGCCGTTATATCTTGTCGGATACATACTTTCGCAATACAGACACCTGTCCGCTGCCGGGGGCTGCTTTCTGCGAAAATAGCCCGACAGGTCTTCTCCTTGAATGTCGCCAGGCACCTCCAGCCCCAGCAGCTCGCAGACGGTAGGCACAATATCGACCAGGCCGACTATGTGACTTATCTCTCGAGATTTCGTCTGGCCGGGCAGCTTGATAATCAAAGGGACATTGATGGCGCTTTGATAAATGAAATAGCCGTGAGTAAGCTCGCTGTGCTCCCCGAGCATCTCTCCGTGGTCGCTGGTGATAATGATTAAGGTCGAATCGTACAGCCCAAACTCTTTCAGCTTCTCAATAACCTGCCCGATGCAATAATCGGCGTAAGCAATCTCGCCGGCGTAAAGATTGTCACGATAACGACTGGCAAACGGCTCAGGCGGCTCGTATCTGGAATGGGGGTCATAGTAATGAAGAAAGAGAAAGAACTTTTCATCCCTGTGCCGGCTCAGCCAGTCCAAAGCAAAACGGCTCACCTCGCCGCCCCTTCGCTGGCTGATTACGTTGTTCTCTATCTCCTCTTCAAACTCGTCGTTGTAGCTGTCAAACCCCTGGTCTAAGCCGAACTGCGAATCCATAACGAATGCGCTGATAATAGCACCGGTGACAAATCCATTCTGACGCAATATCTCCGCAAGCGTAACATTGGATTGGCCCAGCTTATACCCATCGTTATCGTGAACGCCGTGATAAGACGGAATAGTGCCGGTCAGCATAGAGCTATGACCGGGCAAAGTCAATGGAACCGGCGTGACCGCATTTCTGAAAACCACCCCCTCTTCTGCGACCGCATCAATATGAGCCGTGGTTCTGCGAGCATAGCCGTAACAGCTCAGGTAATCCGGCCGGCACGTATCGATGCTGATAAGGACAATCCGGCGAATGTCCTTCGCCGTAACGCCTGCCGGACGCAGTAACCACACCGCAACGATGACTACCAGCAGTAAAGCCGGCAATGTAAAATGCCAAAACGCTCCCTTCTTCAATTTTTCCCTCGCAATCGTAAACTCATTATATTCCATAACCAGCAATATGGCAACTAATTGCAATCTTGGCGATTCTTTGTTATTTTGCCGTTATGTACAGCTTTCTCCAAGGCCGGCTCATAATCGTAAGGGTAATCCTGCTGGCGGCCACCCTCGCCCTGCTCACCGTCGGGGTAATGGTCATATATTCGGTCGGCCACCCCGCCGACCCAGGCCCCGCCACACAAACCGCCACGCTGGCAAATCTCTGGAAAAAACAGCTCGTCTTCGCTGTGATTGGAGCGGCCGGCTTCATAGCGGTCAACTTAATTAACTACCGCCGGCTCGGCGCAATAAGCTACTGGATATACGGTCTCGTCCTTCTGCTTTTAGCAACGCTGCTGCTTGACAAGGTTATAGATGTCCCATTCGTCCCCGTAATTAACTACACCCGCCGATGGCTGCGAATCGGCACTGGCTCGACCTTCCTTCAGGTCCAGCCGTCGGAATTCTGCAAACTGGCCTACATCCTCGCTCTTGGCTGGTATCTCAGATACCGCAGCAACTACCGAAGCTTCACCGCACTAATCGGGCCGTTTATCCTGACTCTGCTGCCGATGGTTCTAATACTTGCAGAGCCGGATCTCAGCACTATGATTCTGATGATGCCTATTCTTTTTATAATGCTCTTCGTCGCCGGCGCAAAGGTCAAGCATCTGCTTGTCATAGCATTTATAGCACTTCTGGTAAGTCCGCTCTTCTGGCATACGATGAAGCCCTACCAGCGAACCAGGATAAGCAGCGTGCTGCTGCAACACGAGCGAATTCGACACTCAGCACAGCAGAACCCCACACTGGCTAAAATCCTCGTGGGCACCAGATTCAGCACAAAACAATGGAAGGACAACTGGGGCTATCACCTCATCCGCTCGAAATACGCAGTCGCCTCCGGCGGAATGAACGGCTACGGATTCCGAAAAGGCCCCTTCATCAAATACAACTTCCTGCCGGCAAGGCACAACGACTTCATTTTTGCCGTCATTGCACAACAGGCCGGCTTTATCGGCTGTTTGACTCTGCTGGGACTCTACGTCATTATTATTTACTGCGGCCTGGAAATCGCCGCAAACAACACCGACCCATTCGGCAGATTGCTTGCCACGGGTATCATTACAATGTTCGCCGCACAGATTATCGTAAATGTAAGTATGACTATGGGCCTGATGCCCATCACAGGACTGACTCTGCCTCTGGTAAGCTACGGCGGCTCCAGCTTGATGGTCAATATGTGCTCTGTGGGACTGTTAAACAACGTCGGACGAAGCCGACCGTTCACCGTAGCTCCGAAAACATAAGTGAATTAGCGAATTAGTGAATTAGTGAATTAGTGAATTAAAGTTTGGAGTGCCTGAAGTGCCTCACGCACCTATTGATAAAGTTGAATTTAGCTGTCAGCGAGGGCCAATAGGTGCGGGATGGACTATTCCTGTACTTTAGCTCACTTTAGGCACTTTAGCTCACTTTAGGCACTTTAGCAATGATAAAGGGATTCAGACAAATTGCAACCCTCACAGCCATCTCGAGAGTATGCGGATTTATACGAGATATGGCATACAGCCATTTCTTCGGCGCAAGCGCACTGCTGGACGCCTGGACCATAGCGTTTAAAATTCCAAACCTCGCCAGAAGATTCTTCGGTGAAGGGGCCGCATCCGCATCCCTTATTCCCGTCTATAGCGAAGAACTGCACAAAAACCCTCAGCAGGCAAAACAGCTTATCAACACCACAGTAACCACCTTGTTCGTAGTGTTAGCAACGATAGTGCTGCTCGGCGAGGGATTAATCTGGGGCTATTATAAATTTTTCAGCTCGACAAACGAAACCCGGCTGGTCTTGTCCCTGACCTCCATAATGCTGCCATATATGCTGCTGGTCTGTATCGTGGCGATACTGGCCGGTATCCTCAACGTCCACAGACACTTTGCCGCTCCCGCCGCCGCACCCATAGTGCTCAATATCTTCATTATAGGCACTATTCTGCTGACCGGCTGGGCGCTCAAAATACAAGCACGCCAGCAGCTTTTTTTCGTAGCCGTCGCGGTACTCGCCGCGGGACTGGCACAGCTCGCCATACAGCTGCCGCCTCTTCGTTCCGCCGGTGTCTCTATAAGCGTCGGCTGGCAAATCCATTCAAAGAGCTTTATAAAAATCATAACACTGATGGCGCCGATGATACTGGGCCTGACAGTAACGCAGATAAACACCTTGGCCGACGACCTCATCGCATGGTGGCTCTCAGGCTCACCAGAAAAGGGGGCATCTTTCGCATTGCTGGGAAAAATAATCGCATACCCCCTGCAGCGCGGCTCAGTCTCGCACCTCTATTACGCCCAACGACTCTACCAGCTGCCGCTGGGCGTGTTCGGAATATCGTTAGCAACCGCAATCTTCCCGGTGATGAGCACGTCGGCAGCAAAAAAAGACTTCGCAGCTCTGGCAAAAACCGTCTCCCAGGCGCTGCGAAGCGCCGTCTTCATCGCAATACCCGCGACAATAGGACTTGTAGCAATAGCCAAACCACTAATCTCGTTATGCTTCCAGCACGGCCGGTTCGGCAGCACAGACACTAATATGGTCGTATGGACGCTGCTGTTTTACGCATTGGGACTGACCGGCTTCTTCGGCCAGCAGGTCCTGACACGTGCGTTTTATGCAATGCAGAATCCGACAATACCAATGAAAAGCGCGGCTTTCGCGGTATTCGTCAACATCATCCTAAACCTCACGCTTATATGGCTGCTCGGAACAGCAGGATTGGCCGCCTCAACAGCGATATGCTCATACTTACAGGTAGCCATTCTCACTACCGCTCTTCGACGGCGATTGGGAGATTCCGTACTTAATGGTCTCGGCAAGACACTCGTCAAAACGCTCGCTGCGGCACTGTGTATGTCTGTCACAATCGCAATTACACTGTGGCTCTCGAAAGACTACCACTCTATCTATAAACTGCTTCTAACCATCCCCACAGCAGCGGCAGTGTTCATACTGACGGCAAAACTGCTGCGCATCGAAATGCTTTCTCTGTTTACCTCGCCCATCAAGGATGGGCGAGGGCTAACCGCCGGCACTCAGCAGCCCAAATAAACCGCACATAGCGAAGGATTATTCGTATAAAAAACTGCCTGTTTGGCGAAAAGCCATCCAGGGCAAAAAGACAGCTAAAGCAGCCGGCGCTCGATAAGGGGGAAACTGCCCGTTTCAGCCGTTTTTTTGTCTCAAGTGATGCACACCACGTAATGCCACAGCACCCCTGCCATCAGGCATCCGCCGTCGTGGGGCGTCCCGTGGACCGTGCCTTACGGCAGAAATCAATATAAATACGACCCGGCGAACCGCAATGAAATTCGTCATATGTGCTATAAAACACACAGATTATACCTAAAGCAAACAAGACAATTACCCGAAATAATAAAGTATCTCGAAGTGAATTAAAGTTTGGAGTGCCTGAAGTGCCTCCCGCACCTATTGATAAAGTTGAATTTAGCTGTCAGCGAGGGCCAATAGGTACAGGATGGATTATTCCTGCACTTTAGCTCACTTTAGGCACTTTAGCTCACTTTAGGCATCTACACAATGATTGACGACTTAAAATCGAAAATCGAAAATCGAAAATCTCCACAGTCCGCAGGACACCTGCCCACAAGGGGCCTAACGGCGGACACCTTACGGTGGAAAATCATTTCGACCGCCCTTGTGCTAACGTGCTGTTGCGCCCTTTGCCCGGCTCAAAGGTCATCAGAATCAGAACGGCTGTTCTCACCGTCCGTCGGCCAAAAATTCTATGAAATCGGCTATGAACTGGGCAATTCTAAAGATGTCAGCTCGCGACAGGCACAGCAGGCGATTATCTTTTTAGTCGCCACTACAGAGCTCGACAGCAAAGCTAAACACGCCCTGCCGGAGATAATAAAACTTGCATCTCGGCCCCAACCAGCGCTTCCCGACCAGGTAGAACTAAAACAGGACTATTCAGCGCTGGTACTTAACGTGTTTATCAACTATATAGACCAATATGCCGACCTCGTGGACGCAACCCAGGCGATTTCATACATCCTCGAACAGACGGACTCCCGAGAACAACGAGAAGGGCTGCTTGGTACACTTCTAACGAATCTGCGCGGCAAAAACGCCGCCCTGGACTCTGAACTGGCTACCCTGCTCGGCCTGCTGGCCGCCGAAAAGGCCGACTACAACACCGCTTTTTCCTTCTTCAAACAGGCGTACGAAAATAACAAACACAACCGCCTTAGCTTTGCAAAGCTCGCCGACCTCGCCCCCGAACAGATAACGCCGGCCGTTTATCTTGAACATCTAAGATTGGCGATATATGAAAATCCACTCGATATGCAGGCAGCTCTCGGCTTCGCACAATACGCTGAGAAGCTACAGCTTTACCAGCTCGCAGCCGACAGCTATAAATACTGTGCCGACCTGTTCACATTCCTGCAGCCCGCCGCCCCTCTGCCACCTTACATCTACCTGCCCTGGGCGATGAGCAGCTATAATACACAGCGAAACCTGCATATGTGCCTGCAAATCGCCGAACAGGTACGACAAACAGGACGTTTCGACCTGATACTCGAAGCCATCGCCGGAAAAGCCGCCATCAAAATCGGCAACACCGACGAGGCAAACCGAATATTTCAAAACATCGAGCAAAACGCCATAACCTCCAGCCAATCCACAACCGCCTCACAACTGGCCTGGTTTTATTGCTTCGTTATCCCCGACGCCGCAAAGGCGCTCGACTGGGCTAATAAGGCCTATTCGACAGAACCAAACTCGCCAACAACAGCCGCTATTCTCGCTTACTGCCTCGCAACGAATGGTCAAACCGACTGGGCAAAAACGCTTGTCGACAGCTATCAGCGCAATCAAATCGCCGATTTGGCAATGGCACAAATTCAACTGCACAACGCCCAACAAGCCCCCGCAACCGAAACCCTAAAGGCCGTAATCGCCTCAGACCCCGGCTCGTTAGAGGCAGAAAAAGCCAGAGAACTCCTCACCAACCTCGGCCAGGACTATATCTCCCCCATCGACCCTGACGTCGTCCTCGTGGAATTAACAAAAACTCTGGACCCACGGGACAAAGACATTGTCCCCCCCTTCGTTGAACCGCAGAATCTAATCACGCTCCAGCTTAATACACGAGGCAGCAAATTCTCTTACGGAAGCGAACCTAGCGGCTCACTCGCAATAACAAACATCTCCTCGCAGCCGCTCGTCGTCTCTAACAACGCTCTATTCAAAGGCAACATCAGGGTCGATGCCAACGTCACCGGCGACCTCAATAAGATGATACCAAACCTCCTGACCATCAAAACTCAACCCACTTCGCCCATCGAACCCGACCGCAGTCTCCTTATTCCTCTCCGGCTGTTCACCGGCGAGCTGCGGCAGATGCTGCTTACACACCCACAGGCATCCCTCGATATAGAATTTACCGTATTTATTGACCCTGTAATTACCGACGAGGGCCCAAAAAACGCCCTGCCGGGCATAGAGCCGGCACGCACACTTCTAAAACGCCCGGGCGTTGAAATCAGCCACAAATTCCTGCAAAACCGCCTTAATTCACTCTCAAGGGGATACCAGGGCCAGAAAATCAAAACCGCTCAACTATTCGTCGGCCTGCTCGCCGAGCAGTACGCAATCACCGACCGCCAGCCACCTTACAAACTTACCTCTGCCGACTGGATGCCGGCCATACTAAAATCCGCTCTGGTGCACAATCTCGCCGACACCGACTGGGTCGCCAAGGTTCATACTATGGAGGCAATGCTGTCCCTGCCGATGGACTATGAGCTGATAAATGCAGTGGCGGAAAACCTAAACGATACCCACTGGCCAACCCGAATGATGGCTATCTACCTCCTGGCAAAAGCTCAAGGCGCCGACTTCAAAAAGGTCCTCGACTGGATGGCCAAACACGACTCAAGCAAGCTCGTCCGAGACATAGCAACCGCATTAGGTGGTACCGTACCGCAGCCCCGACAGCCGGCAACTCAGCCGACCACGGATAAGCTATGTAACCGGAGCCTCCCGGTTTTGTTATACTCGGGCTCGT
>CAYONQ010000052.1:0-19485 GCA_964405375.1 uncultured Pirellulales bacterium | reverse complement strand
AGAGTCGCGGACTTCGAATCCGAAGGTTGCAGGTTCGAGTCCTGCCGGGCGCGGTTGCACGCTATGGTTGAATGCTCACCGAAATTTGTCTATACCTCAACAATATAGACCTCGCCCGAGCTGTTCATTTCGCTGCTGAAAGCAACCCGCTTGCCGTCAGGCAGAAACCGTGCATGCGGATGGAACTCCTGTCGTTTGCCGTGCCAGTTCACACCGGTCTGACAAAGCAGCTTCGCCTCTATCGAGCCCTTCTTCGACATCCACATTCCCGTCGCGCAATCAAAGTACATATCATCTATAACGAATCTGTCCTCCTGGGGATTGGCCGTACCGTGGCCGACGCAGGCGCCGGCAAGCACACATCGCTCATTGCTGCCATCGGCATCAACCGCCCAGAGTCCCTGTGGCTGTCGTCCGCCGTTGCACGTAACATAAATCGTCTTTCCGTCCTCGCTCCAGAACTCGTGCCCCGCACCCTCGAAATGCGTCTGGGCAAATATAGGCCGATTATTCGTCCCGTCCGCATTAATAAGCCACATCCGCTGCACGTACCACCAGGGGCCTCCGGAACAATAAACAAGCACATTGGCATCAGTCGGACAGTGTTGAACGTGGGTTCGAGGGGTATTGCCGTCAAGAAATCTGCGAACCTCGCCGGTTTTGGTATCTATCATCACGATGGCACTGCGAACGAGAAAACCAAACGGCTCTGTGAGAAAAGCGCCTTCACTCTTTTTTTCAAGGAAGACGCCGTTAACTATGCAGCGATTATCTGGGCTAACGCCGATTTGATGTGGCCTGGTGCAATTTTCAATAACGCACAAGCTGCGCTCCTCATACGTCTCGACATTAACCGCCTTGAAGTGATTGAAGTTCTCAATATAGTAAATCTCTTTGCCGTCGGGGGACGGATGAGACCAGCGGGGAAATACGTTCTTATTTGACTCTGTAAGCTGTATGCTCTCGCCCGTTTTAAGATTCATCTTAAAGATATTAAGCTGGCCCTTCTCACAGCCCCGGTCGGACCCATAGAAGAGCCACTCGCCGTCCGGCGTTGTCCCCACCTGTGTAAAGTACTGCGCATGAGTAATACAGCCGGGCGTATCCGTCATCTGCCAGACGATATGGCCGCTTTTCGAGTCCCTGTATTTTCTCCTCTGGTCGGGATAAACCTGGCCCTTCTTGCCGAATTTCCTCTCATTTGACAATACAGTCGGAGCACCCACGCAGGTACTTGCAAAAACGGTTGCCGATGTCTTCTTAATAAAATCTCTACGTGTCATTTTCATAATACTTCTCCTTTTATCCTTTTACATTTGAATTTCGATTTTTCTAACCTTAAACGGCACAATCTTAACAGGCCCCACAACGCCGGAAGCAAGTTTTTCCGGCTCTCTTAATATACCTAAATCCTGAACCCAGCGGGCACGAGGAACTGTTAGCGATTCGTCAAAAAGATTCCACATCATCTCATTGGTAATCAAATTAGCGACAACAAGACTAATACTATTACCGCCCGGCTTGACAAAATCCTGTATCTCAAACTCATAAGGAGGCCATATTTTATAACCAACGAGCTTATCATTCACCCAAACCTCCACAAAATAGTTTACCTGACCAAGGTCCAAAACAAGTTTAGTATCACCGGCAAGATACTCATCAGCAACCACAAACTCCTTGGAATACACGCACCTGCCGGAATACCAGTCCAGGCCGTAGTCCTCCCATAAATCAAGCTCAACCTTCGCCGGTTCACATATAACCGAGATTGGTTCAATAATTCCTTCCGAATAGTCTTTGACATTAACTTTGACAAGAAGGATATTTTTCTTACTATTCAACAGCTTCTTAAAAACTATTCGCTCTTGGCCGCGCACAGATTCAACTGTCCTGCCGTTAACAAATATCTGGAAATCACCTTTTATTAAAGGAGCAGTCATTCCAACCGCACCAGCCGGCAGCTCCTGCCGATACCACACATCAACAGGAAACGATAACGGTTGCTTTTTCAATTCGATATTGCCCCATGGCCCTAAAGGCGGATTTACATATTCAAAGGCCTTTCCCCAGATACCACCCTCGTTGGAAACTTCCCACGTCCCGTCGGAGACCAATTTAATATCCCTGCCATTTTCTAATACAATATCAGCTTGCAGAAGCAGACCGCCTGCATCCTTTACAGAAATCTCAAAGAGATTCTCTCCCGTTTTCAAATATTTTGCTATTTCGTATATTTCAGCATTTCCCCAATCGTCATCTTCTCCGATAATCTTGTTATTGATATACAATTTATATTTCTTATCAGCAGTTATATTCAGCGCCGCACCTTTTATCGCATCATCAATGGTGATTTTTTTCCTGAACTTAATCTGCCTTCCGCCGACCGTTCCCCAATGGGGCTTAAAGTCGGTATATGTTATCCACCAGCCGTCCCAGCAGCTCAGATAACGCCCGCATCCGGTAGTTGTATTTCTGCTGTCTTTAATTTTTACCTGTTTCCAATAAACATCCTCACAATCGTCCCCCAGCAGGTCTTTCATCGTCACGGAGTCAGCGACCCTTTCCGGGTAAAAGTCCATTACGGGCAGCTTTATCTGCGAATTTTTCACGGTTGACTGCCACTTGTAATCGAGGATTTTTCCGACAGGGATGAAATCCCATTGGCCGTCCAAATTGATTTCCGGCAGCGACTTTTCTCTTGCCCATTTATTAGTGTAGGGTGGCCCTTGCCCCACCATCCGACTCTTATCAAACACAACGTAATAGCTTTCCCAGGGTTTGAATGAAAGAGTTGCTTCGGTTCTGCCATCCCCGGCCTTGTGGGCGTATATCCTTTCTATTTGACCTGTTTCGGGGTCCCATTTCTCCGCCGTGCCGGCACAGCGGAAACTTACCGTCAACTCTCTCGCCACTTTCTGACCGTTCATAAAATAGTAAATATCGCAGTCGCCCACGACCCTGTGCAGAAAATGAAATTCGACAGGGTCGCCCCGCCTGATAATAATATCCCTGCCCGCGGCTGCTTCGACCATCTCCGGCACATCGGCCAGCTTCTTTGTAAAATAAGCAGTTCCGTTTTTCGCGCTTACGTTCTTAACAAACCTTCTCGTATATGTCTTGTTGGTTTCGAAATATCCCGAACGCAAAAAAAACGGGTTAAAACCAAAAATGTCATTAACGGCATTTATAACAACCGGGTCCCTTCTGCCTTGTTCCATCGAAGAAACTGGGAGGGTATTAAGAGCGATGACTGTTCCGCCGTTTTCATAGAAACTCTTTATCTTTTCAAGAACATCTCTTTTTACCACAGTCAACGGCGGCAGAATCAGCACTGAGTATGCCTGCTGCGCAATCTTAATTTTACCGGCTGACACATCTGATTTTAAAAGCGATGCGGGGTCGATAATCTCGTAATCAATCTGGTTGGCCAGCAGCAGTTCCTGAACGTTATAATACTGGAACGAAAGTATATCGTCGAATTCGTCAATGGTGTACTTCTTACCGAGGCCGCCGCCTTCACGCCGCGGCGATGCCCACTGGCTCGTGATTGGAAACAATATAGCGGTATCGCAAACGTGTCTGCCCCGGCTGCCCATATACAAAACCCTCTGGGCAAATTTGGCCGCCTGGCCGAAATATTTCCAGTACGGGTTCTGATAAAACCAACTCGGCGGAAAGTCCATCGCCGCCCAGGGAGTATCAGTAGTATAAAACAGACCGTGAAGCACCATAAAATTCAATCCGTGAACACCAAGCATCGAAATCCCATAGCGAAGCTCATCGAGCGTATAGGCCCATCCGCTGCCGCCTAAGGCCTCGACAGCGGCATACTTCCTGTCATTCAAGCTCGCAATCGAAGTTAACTGCTTGGGTTTGTACCACTCGATATACCTCGGGAACGAATATCGGAAACTCTCGTTATCCGTCAGCGGCATCTGTAACTGCCCCAGCGTTCTGAAGTAATCACCCTGGGTTACATAACTGAAAATATCCTCGTATGTATGGCCCATTAAAGAGATGTTATGCTCACCGCACCAGTCCGCAATCTGCTTGAACCACGCATCGGTATATAACGATGTAAACACATCATAATAGTCACACCTTATCTTTGGCGTTTTCTCGCCCCCATCATAAACCAGCAGCGGCAGATATTTCTTTAAGTCATAGCCCTTTATTTCTTCGAACTTTTCCAGAAAATCATCCGTCCAGGCAAAATCCGCTCCCGGCAGTTTGGCCGAGATTTCATCGAAGAAAATCCCACGTATTAAATCGCCGAAATGCTCGCCGTACCTGCGGTAATATTCTTCGTGAGTTATTTTTATAAAAGCAGCAACTGCTTCTTTGTCCAGATAATCAATTGCCCTTGCATAGTCAATTATCTCTTCCTTTATCTGCCGGAAGCTGATAATCAGCCATCTGCCCTCAGGCACATACCATTGCTTGCCCGAAAAGTTGGTAATGTCTATCAGAGACCCCGGCTCAATAACACCCTCCGAAACAAGTTTAGCTGCTATTATCCCGACTAAATTATCAACTAAAGGCAGGTTTATATTCTGTGGCCCTTCTATCTCCATTTTGGAGTACTTTAGACCCTTTTGTGTAAATTCTTCAGGATTAACGGCCGCCGTTCTGCCGCCTGCACTGCCGCTGGGCCATTTATCCTCATCATAAAGCCAGGGATAAAACCCAACTTTCTTTCCGTAAGTAACCGCCGTATCAACCGCCTCCCACCAGCCGGGTGAGAAATACGGCGTTTCACCCTTATTGATACCCACCCTCGCATGTATAAACGCCCCGTAAACACCCTTCTCTACCATTTGGTCAATCTGCCATTTAAGCTTTTCTTCTTCGAGGGTGTCATTCCACGCCCAGAAGGGAAAGAGAGAATATTCCCGCGGAGGATTTTGGAAGTCATCTCTTAATTTATTATCATACGCGGATACATTCGCCGTTATAAATAAAAGCACAAAAAGTAAAACGAATGTTACTCTTTGCTTGGTCATTGCCAATCTTTCCCTATCTTTCTTGGGTTATATCTATCAATTCAAACTGACCGGTTCGCAACAGGTGTTAAATGTAGGTCGATTTTTGACAGTACATTCCGCAATTTTGCATTTTACACTTTCAAACTGGCCATCGGTCAGTTTGAGTTATCAATCTATACCTCAACCAGATACACCTCACCCGAGCCGGTCAAAGCGCTGCTGAAAGCGACAGTTTTACCGTCAGGCAAAAACCGTGGATGTGCACTTCCTCCGTGGCCGGATGGTATCTTGTAGCCACCCTTGCCGGCCCTGCACAAAAGTTCCGGCTCGTATGAGCCCTTCTTTGCCATCCACATCCCCTTAGAAGGGTCAAGGTATATCTCACTGCCCACGAATCTATCTTCCTGCGGATTGCTGGCAATGTGGCCGGTGCACATACCCGCAAGAACGCATTTTTCTTCACCGCTGTTCACATCTACCGACCACATCCCCTGCGGTTGCCGTCCGCCGTTACAAACGACGTATATCCTCTTGCCATTGGTGCTCCAGTGTTCGTGCCCGGCGCCCTCGAAGTGGGTCTGGTTGAATATAGGCCGGTTGTTCGTACCGTCGGCGTTTATCAGCCACAGCCGCTGCACATACCACCACGGCCCGCCGTAGCAATAACAAAGCAAATTAGCATCGGCGGGGCAATACTGAACGTGCGTTCTCGGGGTGTTACCGTCAAGAAGCCGGTGCTGTGCGCCGGTTTTAGTATCTATCACCACGATAGCACTGCGAATAAGAAAACCAAACGGCTCTGCAAGAAAGGCATTTTCAGGTTTTTTTTCCAGGAACAAAGCGTCGGCGATAAAACGGTTATCCGGGCTGACAGTCAGCTGATGAGGTCTGGTGCAGTTTTCCACACGCCCTAAACTGCGCTCTTCTAAGGTCTCAACATTCACTGCCTTAAAATGATTCGTATCCTCGATATAATATACCTCCTTGCCGTCCGGAGAGATATGGGCCCACCTCGGCTGGCAATCACAGGTCGATTCCGTAAGCTGCACACTTTCACCTGTTTTAAGGTTCATCTTAAAAAGATTAAGCTGTACTTTGATATTACCTCTGTCTGAGCCGTAAATAAGCCATTCACCGTCCGGCGTAGCCATATTTTGAGTCGCATACTGGGCCCTGGTAACTCTGCCGGGCGTGTCCGTCATCTGCCAGACCGCCTTGCCGCTCACAGAATCCCTGTACTTCCGCCGCTGGTCGGGATAAACCAGCCCCTTCTTCCCGAATTTCTCTTTATTTGACAATATAGTGGGCGCACCTACCTCACTGCCCACAGAAACACTAACCTCGGCCTTCTTGCTCATAGGATTTGCCTCCTTCCTTATTAAAGAGATACCTCTTGTTTCACCAAATCTAACTTCACCTTCTTTACCTGCCTACCGCACTTAATAGTCAAATCAACTACGGAATCTTTAAGTGATACCTTTGCAATCCTGCTGGCCGCTTCCTTAATTCTTCGCGGGTGCAAAACCGTTACAATTACGGTCTCAGTCGTTTTTTCAGGCAGTACCCTCAAAAAATCCCCATCAATTACAATATCAATCTTCTTGGGATGAACAATATGGGCGTCCATAACCACATCCTTGTTTCTTATCATAAAATAGGTTTTACCTTTTTTCTTAATACCGCCGCCGGCATTTAATCTCCACTCAAACTGCGAAGCACTCTCAGCTTTAAGCTCATCTACGATAAGAATAAGGTCCGGCTTAATATAGACAAGATGCCGATAAAATTTTCCCAGCCCCGTTGACTGCGGATAGATATTACCCGCGTCCCCGATGATATAGTCGTAATCTTTCCTGCTGTCGGCCTTGATTATGGTGCTTTTCGCCTTGGCCTTTATAGCGCTTCTTCTATCGAACCAGGTCCTACCTTCCCCGAGTTGACCAACCCCATTCACAAGAATTGTACTGTGATTTTTTGTCCATTTCGGTCTCTCATAACCGGGGTATGTAGCTAACCACTTGCCGTACGCATAAATTTGAAAGCTGTTTATATCCGGATGGCAATGCCCCCCCCCAATCTCGTTAACCGGCCAACCCCTGTCCACCTGCTTTTCGTAATACGCCTGAATCTTATGCCCGTGAAATGGACCGCATTTAAACCCAATCATTATCGCATCTTCATCCCAGCCGCTCCGAGCCGTAACCCAGCCGATATTATCAAAATGCCCGAGTGTAGGTAGGCCTGAAACATTCACAGGTCGTATATTTTCGTCGCGCCACAGTAAGCTACACCACGTCTTGTAATCACCTCTGCTAATGCTCCGCTTAACCATCTCATCTGCAAGCCATTGTGCGAAACCGTCGTTGTACTCAGATGCAAGTCGATAAAGAATATAGACAGGGCTGCGAGAATCGTAGTCCCGATGTGCATCGCCGTAACACATTACATAGTTTTCAGCATCGAAATCCGGTATCGTGCTATAAATGACGAAGTTAGCTACGTTCTTCAAAAACTCGTTGTCATCATAGTAATTTATACCCATCAAATCTCTTGCCGCCTCCGCATAACAAAGCAGCGACTCTGTAGAATACGCCCAGTATTGATGTCCCTCATCCGAGCTGCCATCAGGGCCGGAGGCCTTAAACGCCTGCCCAAAAACCAAATCCGAATGGCGTATCCAGTCTATGGCCTCTGGAACTTCGTCGTAAAGAACAAAACCTGCCGCTGCCAGTCCGTTATATTCCGCATGATTGTGGTTAGCAAGCCACCTGTCGTGATGTACAGGCGGGCCGTCTTTCATAACCTCCGCCTGGTATGTCAGCTTTTTTCGGATGTAATCTCTTTCTTCTTCCGTGAGTTTATCGTAAAGCCAGTCATACCCGATGGAAACAGCGAAGAGACATTCGCCCGCCGCTAAGCTCTTGTTACTTTCCCACTTCGGATAGCTGCATACAGCTAATATCCATCTCTTGGCATCATTAAGATAAGCGCTGTCTTCCGTCAGCAGATAAGCAAACGCCATCTGGGGAATGGCCCGTCCGGCACGCCGCATAGGACCCTGCCGGTTATAATTCGACGGCGGCGGCTTCCCCCTGTAGCTGTCCGCCTTTTCTTTGACAACCTCCCACAGCTTCTTGTGTGTCGTGTTTATCTTACCCTTCAGCGCCTCTACTCGATGCTTGGTTAATAAATATCTCGGATGGACCCCCGCAAAGGCGTCCAGCTTTTCAGGCCGTTTCCATTCCTGACTCATTACATAGTCCCAGCTCATGGTGTCCACCTCGTCGGTTACGGCTTCAGCCGACACATAGAGACAGAGCAAGGAAACAGTAATAAAGACCAAAAATCTTACTTTAATACCCATCTAAATTCTCCTTAATGCTGATACTCAGAGATTAAACCTCCTTCGTTCCTTATACGGCTCGACTCCGGATGCCAATGAGAATACCGATTGTCTCTCCAATATGCAAATCAATTTTTCTGCCTCCAAATACTATTCTACCGGCCCTGAACGGTTATAAAATAAGCGTGACGGCCTCAACAGCCGCCACGCTTAAAAATCTGCACATCCAGCGAAATCTGATTTAATATCTCAGGAGATATTTACTTCCTGCGTCGTCAGATTCAATTCCACGTTTATCACTCTACTGCCGCATTGAATGGTCAAAGACAGAACCGGGGCCACAAACGATGAAGATGTAATCGAGCTGGCCGGCTCTTCGTCCCTTCTTGGATGCAAAACGGTTGCCAGCAGGTCCGAGCCGGTACTATCAAAATTAACCTTCAAAAATTCATCTCCTTCGGTACCGACCGAAAAACCAGCAAGGCCGGGCCTAATAAAGTGGACATCCATAACCACAACATCCGAATCGTCGTTATTTTCTATAATGTAGTACTCGTTGGGCTCCTGCTCAACTATATTCATATCATCGATAAACTGGAACCTCTCGTGTGTCGTACGCAGTCTCCACTCGAAATAATCCGGAGCTGCACTCGCCTCAAGCTCATCGACAACCAGAACAATATCCGGCTTGATATAAACAAAGTGCCGAAGGAATTTCGTCAGATTAGGGTCGCGATAGATATTCTCGGCGTCTCCGATGATATAATCATAATCTGTTGTGCTCTCGGCCTTGATTATGCTGCTTTTCGCCTTTGCATCCATAACCTCCGTTCTGTTAAACCAGTTAGAGCCGCTGGTGTAAGTATCGCCAAGCTGACCAAGTCCACCCGCAAGAATTGTGCTATGGTCGCTTGTCCACTTCGGCTTTATATAACCGGGTTCAGTAACCAGCCATTTACCGTATGCATAAATCTGAAAACTGTCCACATCCGGATGACAATGGCCATCAACAACATAGTGGTAATATGGCCACGAAGGCCAACCTTCATCAATCTGCCAATCATGATATGGCTGAAGCTTATGCCCATGCATCGGACTGCACTTAAATCCTACCATAACTGCATCTTCATCCCAGCCGCTGCGACTCGTAACCCAGCCAATATCATCAAAGTGGCTGAACGTCGAAAGGTTTGCAATCGGCACCGGCTGCACATTCTCATCATACCAGAGCAGATTGGCCCACGCCCGGAAATCATACTCCTCTGTAATACCGATACCCTTCTCAAACATCCGGTCGGAAAGCCATTGGGCGAGACCATCGTCATATCTCGATGCAAGCAGATTAAGAAAATGGACAGGCCCGTGAGAGCGATAGTCACGATGAGAATCGCCAAAGCTCATCACACAGTCGGAATAACCAGGGTGCCTCTGTAGCATATCGAAATCTGGTATCGTACTGAAAATAATGAAATTAGCTGAATTCTTCAGCCAGTTATTACCACTATAGTAATCTGTATCCATTAAATCCTTCGCCGCCTCCGTAAAGCAAAGCAGCGACTCCATCGAATAACCCCAGTATTGATGCCCCGATGTGGAGCTGCCACCCTGACTGCCGGCCCGAAACGCCGCCTGGAAAATCAGGTCCGCTCGTCTTATCCAACCCATAGCTTCCGGAACCTCATCGTAAAGCACAAACCCTGCCGCACCCAATCCACTGTGTTCCACATGGCAGTGGTTTGAAAGATACCTGTCACATTGCTGTAACCCCCAAGGTTCATTCATATCCGTTGCCACCTCAATTAGTTTATTTCTGATGTCGGTCTTGTTCGGCTCCGTCAGGTCGTCATAAAGCCAGTCGTATCCGACAGAAACGCCGAAAATACACTCACCGGCACCTAAGCTCCAATTATAATGCCAGTGAGGATAGCTGCATACCTTGCTCATCCACTGCTCAGCGGCTGCAAGGTAATTCGGCTCATCGGTCAGCAAATAAGCCAGTGCCATCCACGGGATGCCTCTGCCAGCACTTCGCATCGGTTCTTCGCTGTCGTAAGCGGCCGGCGGGTCCAGCCCCTTCTCTACTCTTTCCACGTAGAAATCCGCCTTTGGCTTGACGACATTATTCCAGATGCTGTAGTGCACATAGTTAGGGTCGCTAATCTTAATCTTCAGCTCATCAACATCCGCCTGAGTCAGCAAATATCTCGGATGCACTCCGTTAAAGTCATCTAAGCTCGCTCTCTTACTCCCATCAAGGTCCCACTGCCTCCATACATCGTCACAAGGGTCCCACTCACGCCACGCCACATCCCAATAACCCAGGTCATACCACGTACCCACCACGTATTCTTGTGTAGTGAACCTCCACACATCACCAGTTGTCGTCCCGGCAGTATTTTTCTCGTCGATACGCCAGTAATAGGTAGTGTTGACATTCATAATACCGGGGTCAAAAGTCGTGCCGGTTTGATTGCCCTGGAACTCACCTGCATCCGGCGTCGAATCCGTGCCGAAGTACACATCGTGGCTGGTAGCACCCTCCCCCGCTGTCCAGCTCAAATTATAACCCATATCCACATCAATCACCTGATGCAAAGGGTCTGGGTTAGTTGCTTTCTCAGCAGCGCTCGGCACTTCTTCAGTTGTGAACTGCCGGATATTGCCGGCCGTCGTGCCGGCAACGTTCTTCTCGTCAATACGCCAGTAGTAAATGGTATTGGCATCCATAGTGCCGGGATTAAAAATGGTAGCTAACTGGTTGCCTTTATATACGTTGGGGTCATTTGGCCCCGCAGCTACCGGCCACGAATCATTGGCGTCGTTTACATCATTAAAATCACTGCCGAAATACACATCGTGGCTTGTTGCATAGGAACCCATCGTCCAGCCCAAATCTGCAAAAACGCTCACATCATTTATTTCATTCGCCGGAGACGGGCTGCTTGCCTGACCGGGCAGCGGCGGCTTTGCCTCAGTTATAAAGCTCCACACCTCGCCTCCCCAGATATTGACGTCGTTGACCTCATCTATCCGCCAGTAGTAAGTCGTGCCGTATTCAAACCCGCCGGGTTCAAAAGTGGTATCGGCCTGGTTACCTTTGTATACATTAGGGTCGTTCGGCCCCGTAGCCACAGGCCACGAATTATTGGCGTCGTTCACATCGTTAAAATCGACGCTTAAGTACACATCGTGCGAGGCGGCCCAATCCCCCGCCGACCAGATGAGAAACCAATCCACGTCCACATCCGTCGCCCCATCACCAGGATTAGGGCTCGACGCAACAAATACGGGCTCAGGAGAACCCATCTCACAGATATACTTGATTTCATCGGCATCCAGCACCCTGTTCCAGATACGCACATCATCGATAAAACCATGGAAGCCCTGGGTCCTGTCGGCCACCACCATGTCCCCATTATTACCAATCTGTGCAATGGGCTCCAGAACATCCAAACCCATATAGGCCCCACCCGCCTTTTTATTACCATTTACATAAACACCATAATTGCTCCCGTTCCACGTCAGCGCTATATGGTACCAGGTCTCGACCTTAAACTCGTAAATATCAGAATGCTTAAAATGGCTGTCGCCAAACCCCAGGTCGAGCTTCCTGCCGAGGTCCATATAGAGTTGTATTCTGTTGCCGGCATTATTTTTAACCCCGAAAAAGAATCTGTAACCAGTCTGCGTGCCTCTTTCGAGCCAGCCCCACAGAGATATCGTTCCCCGCGATGCTGACATCCCTGTGATGGGAATCTGGACAGCATCTTCGGCAGTCGAGCCAAAACTCGCAGCACCTCCCATTATCCCGCTCGTTGGCACCCAGCTCGCCTCACTGATAAGGTCGCCGTGATTACCATTGCTGGAAGAATCAAAGGCAACAACGCCCAGCGTCTCATCGAGCTTCCACCAGCCGACAAGATTAGCATCACTGTCTAACCAGTACTGTGCCAACAAACCAAAATCGGCAAAGCCGACATTGCTGTCACGGTTAATGTCGCAGCCACCGCACCACCCCTTCTCTGAGCAGTCTCCCTCCAACCATCTATCGCTGAAGGCGCCAACGTCAAACCAGTCGATATAATTATCTCCGACCAGGTCGCCCTTAATTGCTAAAGCCGGCCCGGACAGACAAAACACCAATGCCAGCACCAGACCCACAAAACCAAAAATAGTTGTTTTCATCACTCGTCTCCTGATAAGAAAATTATAGAAAATGGCCTCACAGTCTTCCCACGTATGGGTTTACCCTCACTCCAACGACAATAGTAAAATATAAAACTTCATTATACCAAAAATCTGCTCATAAATCAACGTTTACCTCAACAAAAAATTATGGCAGATAAGTATTACCGTCCTGTTACGGTTTTGCCCTTTTTGTGTGATTTTTCAAAATTTTTTTCCGTGTTATGACAGCCGATACCAGCTTCCGTTATATAGTGTAACTTCAAGCTTGAAATGTGCGCTAAAAATCGGATTTCTCAACATTAGAACCGGCAGACACCGTACACAGAATTATTGAAAAACAACCTCGGGAGATATTGAGGATTTTGTCGGCTGATTATAGCGGAACCTTCAGCACATCAAATTTGAATCTCTTCCCCGCCGTTACGATGCTTTAAGTTCCCTCCGCAACCATCCTGACTAACTCAAGCTGACCGATTTGTAGTCCCGACCCTGTCGGGATTAAATGTAAGTCGTTTTTTGACAGTACATTCCGCAATTTTGCATTTTGCACTTTGATTTTTGCATTTTCAAACTGGCCATCGGTCAGTTTGAGTAACTAAATACTTTCTCGAATTATCTTCGCACCGAGAGGATTTAACCTCTCCTCGATTCTTTCATAGCCGCGGTCGATGTGATAGACCCTCTGTACCGTCGTTGTCCCTTCAGCGGCCAACCCGGCCAAAACCAGCGCCGCCGACGCCCGCAGGTCAGAGGCCATCACCGCAGCACCCATTAACTTCTTAACGCCGGCCACAATGACGGTCGGCCCTTCCTTCCGAAGATTGGCCGCCATCCGATTTAACTCGGCAACGTGCATAAATCTGTCGGGAAATATCTTTTCGATTATAACACTGTTGCCTTCACCAAGCGACAAAAGTGCCATAAACTGCGCCTGCAAATCGGTCGGAAAGCCCGGATAGCTCTGCGTGGTAATATCGGCGGTCTTTATGGCCCCCCTTCGGGAGACCACGCAGCCGTCGTCCGACCGCTCGACCGCCACCCCGACGTTCCTTAACTTATCGACAACGGCCACCATATCGTCGAGCCGGCAGTGCGCCAGACGCACCTCGCCGGCGGTTATAGCAGCGGCAACCATAAATGTCCCCGCCTCGATTCTGTCCGGAATCACCCCGTATTCCACCGGCTCCAACCGTTTAACTCCTTGTATGGTCAGTCGAGGCGAACCTATTCCGCTTATCTTTGCACCCATTTTATTAAGACAGTTTGCCAAATCTGCTATCTCCGGCTCACACGCCGCCGACTCGATAACAGTTTGTCCCTTCGCCGTCACCGCTGCCATCAGCACATTTGCGGTACCCAGCACGGTTGAGCCGAACGGCCCGCCGAGAAAAATATCCTTACCTGTCAACCCCTGCGGCGCCTCGGCCACTATGTAGCCGTTTTTAAGATGGATTTGCGCGCCAAGCTGCCGCAGGCCCCGCAGATGAATATCGACAGGCCTGTCGCCGATTGCGCATCCGCCCGGCATCGACACCTCCGCCCTGCCGCATCGGGCAAGCAACGGCCCAAGCACGCAGATGCTGGCACGCATCCGGCGGACAATTTCATACTCACCCACCGGATTATCTATCACAGTCGAATCTATCCATAAATCCCCATTGTCGTCCCTGCCTACCTTACAGCCCAATTGACCAAGCAGCTCGCTAAAAACGCTAATATCAGAAAGCTCAGGCACCGCTCTTAAAACCGATTTACCACCACCCAAGATAGCAGCGGCCATTATCGGAAGAGATGCATTCTTTGAGCCGTTTATTCCAACAGCCCCCGAAAGCCGAACCGGACCTTCGATACGAAATACGTCCATAATCTATTTCCCTTGAAAAGACGCAACTAATCTAATACAAGATAGCTTCACTTTCAAGAGCGTAAAATATATATCGATGAATCTTACCGAGATTGTCAACCAGTTCGGCGGTTACACGATAATAGCCCAGGCTATTATCTATCTGGCAGGGGTATTCCTGTTGGCCCTTTGGCTGCTTAAAACATCCCTTGGCAGAAACGCATTGGCCGATTCACCACCCCGTCAAAACAATATGCCTCTCTATCTGCCCTTTATCCCGTTATTTATCTGGTTCGGGACCGTCTCGCTCGCATTATTAGTCAAAAACCGGCTGCTCAGCCACCTGCCGGACTGGCAAAGTGCCTTTCTTGACAACCTCATCATCTGCACCAGCGCGGCAGCAGTGATAGTAGTAATTATTTTTTTAGCCAGGGCCACTTTTGCTAACCGATTAAAGGGCTTCGGCCTGAATGTCAAAACAATCCATAAGGACCTTCTCGCCGGGCTGGTAAATCTCGTCTCCGTTTGGCCGCTTATGATACTAATGATATTGCTGACGGTATATTTCGGACAGCTTATCTGGGGACAGGATTTTCACCTCCAGCAGCACGAGGAGCTCAAGACTATAACGACACATCCTCAGCTGCCGCTTAGATCGCTGATTATTATTGTTTCTATCGTCATAATGCCTGTCTTCGAGGAGCTGCTTTTTCGTGGCCTGTTCCAAACAATGCTGCGCTCATTTTTCGATTCTCGATTCTCGAACCTCGAATCTCGAAACCGGCTGTGGCTGTCAATCCTCGCAAGCTCCGCCATCTTCGCAACGATACATCAGACCCCCAGCCATTGGCCGGCGCTGTTTGTCCTGGCGCTATGCCTGGGTTATGCCTATGAAAAGAGCGGCTCGTTATTTCGACCCATCTTCATCCACTCAATCTTCAACGCCGCCAGCATAATAACGGCCTTATACCAATAATCCCCTTCTGGTACTGCTTGACACCATTCGACGACATACATATACTTGCGTCTTAAACCGGATAAGAGCGCTTTTGCTTTATGATGCCATAAGGCCGGAAGGGAACGAAAAGATGAAGGGCTTTAGCAATACATCCTTAATGACAACAGTGGTTTTAGCAATTCTGATACTATCTGCCGGACACGCCCGGACGAAAAGTCAGGCTGATGTGGCGCCACCGCCGGAGGACACCAGCCAAACAAGCAATCCGCAGCCGGACATAATGATGTTCACCGACCCTTCAAGAGGACGACTTTTCGCCAAAGACCCCGACGTGGTCAATTTCAAGGGCAAATACTATATGTATTATACAATGTGCAAGTTTGGAGATGGTCGGCCGGGTGACGGGCTGGCCCTGGGAATCGCCGAAAGTAACGACCTGACGAACTGGACCAAAGCCGGTGAAATACTTCCAAAACACGAATACGAGAAAAACGGCCTTGTCGCAGGAGCTGCAATCGTAATAGAAAATAAAGTCCACCTGTTCTACTCAACCTATGGCAATCGGAAAAACGACAAAATCTGCCACGCCTTCTCCGACGACGGTCTCAATTTCACCCGCAACCCGTCGAACCCGATTTTTAACCCGACAGGCAATTGGAATTGCGGCAGAGCAATTGATTCGGACATAATCCCCTACAGGGGAAAATGGTTCCTCTATTGCGCAACACGCGACCCCGACTACAAAATTCAAATGATAACCGGCGCCACTGCCCCCTTCGACTGTGATTTCTCAAGAAACTGCTGGACACAAATCGGCTCCGGTCCGCTTCTTAAACCTGAACTGCCCTGGGAGCAGACCTGCATCGAAGCCCCTACCTGCTGCATACATAACGGCCGACTCTTTATGTTCTACGCAGGGGCCTACAACAACCGCCCGCAGCAAATCGGCTGTGCCGTAAGCGATGACGGCATCAACTGGGAGCGTTTATTCCGCGAACCTTTACTGCCAAACGGAAAACCGGGTGAATGGAATTCAAGCGAATCCGGCCACCCAGGCGTATTTGTAGATAACGACGGCAAAATGTACCTCTTCTTCCAGGGCAACAACGATATGGGCAGAAGCTGGTACATTTCCAAAATGAATATCGAATGGAAAGATAATAAACCGTACCTTTATTAAGCCCCGATATGGATTTGCTAAATGCCTGTAAGTTACGAAAGGAGGAATCGCATAATGAAATTGCGATGGTCTTATATCTGCCTGATACCCTTACTTTTTGCACTAACCGGCTGCGAGGGTATAATGTGGCCTGAAAAACAAAAAACCGTACCTACATCGGTTGAGCTGCACCCGCCCAGAAGACCCGGTGCCGAGCAAATCTTCGTCTCGCTGCTCAACCGTTCTCACCCCCGCAACCGCATCGGCTACCGCCTCTTCGAACACAAACCCTTCGTTTACGGAGCTGTCCCCAGAAGCTCCGAAAGACACATAGAAACAATCACGGCCAACGCCCTCGAAAGACAGTTTGCCGCCCGCACCGCCGTATTTGTGCACACCGTTGACGTGACCAACAAGGACGGCTGGATACCGCAGACCTGGACATATTACATCGCCCCTGTCAGCGACGGCTTCGACCTGCTCTGGGTAATTACGACAAAAGACGAAGGGCTGAACGAATACTACGTCGCTCAGCAGTGCTTTAGAATGAGCGGCAAAACCAACACAGAATGGCGGCGAAAAATCGCAGAAACCCCTGCATTCAGCGAATACGACCTCTGGCAACAGCAGGATGCAGAGAAACTGTCGAGAACCAGTCTGTCTTTTGTTCGGCGTAATAACAGATGGCAGGCCATCCCGCCGACAGACAAGCATATCGTCTGCCGAACGCCAATGGGCCTGACTATGGATACCCTGCGTTCTGAAGGAGACCTGAAAAAAATTACAGAGATGGAACCATACGGCCCCAGCCAATTCGAACCGGATGTCGATTGCGGCCTGATTACCAGAAGTAATCTCGAAAACGATTGGGTCTGTGCACTTTACTGGCAGCGAACCACCCACGTCAGCAACCACCACCCCGCCGACTGTCTGCACTCATTCGTCAACTTAGGCCCGCTTCCTCCGAACTGCAAACGCGCCATTCGCGGAAAAATCTACTGGATGAACTGCTCAAAAGACGAGCTATTCAAACGCTGGCAAAGCAATTGGCCCGATTGATTTGATAGCGGCAACTATTTACTTATGTCACTCAAACTGGCCGATTTAATATAAAATTTGCTTAATTGCCTATCGTACAAAAAGTTGAAATAGTTGCCGACGTAGTCGGCTTCAACTAACGAGATACGAAATACGAACGACGAACAACGCTCAAACTGACCCGTCCCTAAGGGACGGTCAGTTTGAGTATGTCAGCTAAGCCCGAGCACGTCGGCCATCGAATAAAGCCCAGGTTTTTTATCGACGAGCCATTCAGCCGCCCGCAACGCCCCTCTCGCAAATGTGTCTCTGCTGTGTGCGGTATGATTTAATGCTACCGTCTCGCCTAACGTGCTAAAGACAACCTCGTGTTCGCCGGTAATATCCCCCGCCCGAACAGCGTGTATGCCGATATCGCCTTTCTGCCGCAGCGCATCCTTGCCCCCCCTGCCGTGAACAAGGCAGCCCGGAAAATCCCTGCCGGTCGCTGCGCAGATATTCTCAGCCAGCGTAAGGGCCGAACCGCTCGGCGCATCCTTCTTGAACCGATGGTGCTGCTCGACTATTTCTACATCATATTCCTCGCCTAACATCGCTGCTACTTTTCCGGCCAGAGCGAATAAGACGTTCATCCCCACACTCATATTGGTCCCGTATATAACGGCAATCTTCGCCGAAGCTGCCTTTATCTTTACCTTCTGTTCATCACCCAATCCGGTAGTGCCTAATACAAGCGCAACACCATTTTCGAGACAGTAAGCAACTGTTCTTTCCGCCCCCTGCGGCGTCGAAAAGTCAACTGCTACATCGGCCCCCGCCGGATAGACACTGTCCAGTTTGATATTCATCGCCCCCGCCGCCGCCACAAGCCCGGCGTCTTTGCCGATATCGGGATGGCCTTTTCTCTCGATTGCCGCAATAATATCGAACCCGCCGCCGTCTATAGCCAATGAAAGGATGCGTTTGCCCATCCGCCCGGCAGCGCCGACAACTATAAGTTTGGGTCTCATTTTCGGCTCCTTCAAGCTTTTACAACCAAAAAACCGATAAAAATATAACCGCCTGCGTCCGTATTTACAAGATTAAAGGATTATTTGCTTGATTATTTCAGCAGAACAACGGTAAAATAAACACCGTAGCTTGACAAAAGCAAAACTTGCTTTTCATACTTTATATAGGAATAGATAGGGAGGTGCAAAATGGCCAGGAATTTAACGATAATCCTGATGGTAACCGCTGTTGGTCTTGGTTTGACATTCGTCGCTGGCTGTGAGAGCGACGCCCAAACCGGTACCGCTATCGGCGCCTTGGCCGGTGCCGGCATCGGCCAGTTGGCGGGCGGCGACACCGAATCAACCCTGATTGGTGCAGCGGTAGGCGGCGGGGCCGGCTATATGCTCGGAAACGAAGGCGATAAAAAGAAAGCCGCCGCCGACAGGGACCAAATCCGACAGGAAATGAACATCGTCACCGTCAACATCACCAACAGCAACGGCTCAATCAGCACTGTAAAGCTGACAAAGCAAGGCGTCGGCTACGTCGGACCGAGAGGCGAGTACTACGACCACTTGCCAACCGAGAGCGAGCTAAGGCCAATCTACGGCTTCTAACAGCTAAACGCCTTAGAGTATGTAACAAAACCGTCAGTCATTCTGCTTGCCCCGTACTAAATAATCCGTAATTTAGTGCGGGGAGCTTGCCGAAGTGAACGATGTTCAAACTGACTGACGGTCAGTTTGAGTTATTTCCCCGCCAACCGGGACGGTAAGCTCTCGCACATCTTCTCTATTATATTCTGCACCTGTTCTGCCTGCTGAGGTGATAATGCCTGGCCCGCCGCGCCGCCCAATATACCGCCTACGATTCCGCCTAACACCTTATCATCTGTATCACCGCCGGCAACTGCCGCACCAGCCCCTGCACCTGCGGCCGCACCGAAAATCGTCGACAGCGTCTTTCCCGTCCTGCCGG
>CAYONQ010000051.1:0-19516 GCA_964405375.1 uncultured Pirellulales bacterium | reverse complement strand
TTTTGTTTGATAATTGCTACCATCAAAATCCCTCTAATCGGTCAGTTTGAGTAACATAATCAATTGTTATTCCTGCGAGGCTTGTCCCTGCGAAAGCAGGGAGCAGGAATCCATTTTATAAGAAGACAGAAATGCGTATAAGTGAAATGTTTTACTCCCTGCAGGGTGAGGGGTTTTTGGCCGGCGTCCCCAGTATATTTATCCGCCTGGCGGGCTGTCCCTTGCGCTGCAGGTGGTGTGATACAAAATACGCCTGGAGTGAGCAGGCAGGGGCCCATTACAGTATTGACAGGATAGTCCAGACCGTTCAGCAGGCCCAGAGCAGATTCGTGGTTGTAACCGGCGGTGAGCCGATGGTGGATTCGGATTTGCCGCAATTGGTACAAGCGTTAAAGGAAAGCGGAAGACATGTAACGATTGAAACCGCAGGAATCGCATTCATACCGGATTTATGCTGTGATTTGATGAGTATCAGTCCGAAATTAAGCAACTCCACGCCGGCCGACCCTGAACTTGCTGTGATTCACGAGGATTCGAGATTGGATATAGCTGTTTTGAGTGAGTTGATTGATAACTATGATTATCAGCTAAAATTCGTTGTTGATTCGCAGGCCGACTTACCGGAGATACAGCAGACAATCGAAGAAATAGGAAACGTAGATTCTGAAAAAGTAATGCTAATGCCGCAGGCCAAAACGCAAGATGAGCTTTTAGCTAAATCACCGATGGTCGCTGATATGTGCAAGCGCACCGGCTTTGTGTTCGGCCAGCGCCTCCATATCTTGCTCTGGGATGGTGAAAGAGCCGTGTGATAGAGTTCAAGCCCTCTTTGTTATCCTGTTAAAGGCAAGCTGTTACATTATTGTTTTCCCTGATTTCCGAATTGGAAATTGACAATCAGCAATCAATAATAAATAATCAATAATAAATCGAAAGGCCCGGGTGGCGGAATAGGCAGACGCGCCAGCTTGAGGGGCTGGTGAGCTTTGGCTCGTGCTGGTTCGACTCCAGTCCCGGGCATTGGTTCGATGCGACAGATGGCTTTTCAGCCCTTACCTTGCTCACCGCTTGCTTCGGCTCCAGTCCCGGGCATCTCTACTTTTTTTGTCTGCCGGGTCCTATAAACTCACCTCCAAAACTGGCAATTGTGCCTTTTGACGCAGATTAAACCGAAATACCAGAGCGTGGAGAAGTTGCCCTGCGGTTATACCGAAGTTTGTTGCTGACAGCGTTATTTTAAAGACCAGAGTAAAAGGGCTGACTAAATGGACATATATGAATCGCTATTTCCTGCGGGCTGCGTGCTGAATGAGCAGATTGCAAGGCAGATATTTGATATCCTGCCCGAACGAGGCCCCGTTATGGTGATTATGGGTGGGGATGGCCACTGCTGGCCCAGTGATTCTGAAAAATTTTCCAACTTAAACATCAGCGAGTCGTTTCTGAGAGAACTTTGTGCCAAAATTGACGATGGCGACGAACCGGTTGTAACCCAGGCGAACGATTGCAGTGTTATTGCCGCACAGTTAGCTACGGAGCAAACCAAGTGCGGATATGTGGTTATTGCTCTGCCGCAATATAGTCCCGAATCAACTTTGGTAAATATCGACTTGATTGAAATATTACTCAACCAAATCGGTTTGATAGCTAAATTGATTGAGAAAAACAACCTTCTTTATGAGCTTCAGATGAAACAATTCAGCGGATACAGTCAGAGTAAAACGCCTTCGAATTGACAATCCCGAAACCTCCCTCCGGACGTTCTGTCTATCAAATTTCAATTGCTGAATTTTACTGCATATATCGTATTGTGTCATACCCGCCGCATTTTACGCACGATGAAATATAATTGCGTTTGAGGGTGCGTTTGCTATAATTCCTGGTAGCTATAAAATAGCGTATAGCAGGTATGAAAGGGAAATGCAGACAAGTGGAGCCAAAAGGTGAGATTTCAGGTCTTTAAGAACGGCAGGGTTGTTGATAAATTCACGTTATGTGGTGCCTATCTTTTTGGCACTGACGGCATTGCCGTCCACCGAACGCAGATTGCGTTTAAGGGTGGCTTTATCGAGTGTAGAAAGCCGAATCTGGAAACAGCAGGGCTGGCTTTGTTGTGGCCTATCGACGGTTTTGGCAGGGTGCTTTTGCCGACAACCTGTCTGCCGGAGAGAAATGCACCGTATAATTTGAATGTCGAGATAGCCAGGGCGAAACTGATGCAAATCGTTAACAAGCGGGAAGACTGGTCGTTCTTTGACAGTATAGAGGAATTAAAAGATACCTCCAGCGAGGCGCAGGGGTTGTTCGTTCAGGCGATTCAGAACATTTCCGAACCTCCTTTGGCCTCTAAATTAGCAGACGAATCACTTAAAAAAGCTATGCTCCTTTCTGAAGAGTTGGCGGCAAAGCAGGCAGACTCACTTTTTGATACGCGAGCCGGCAATCACGGCTTTGGCCGGGGCTGCCTTGGTTGTAAGATAGACCCCGCACAGGTTGGCAATTCTAAATATGTTGAGAAGCTGCTGGAATTGTCCGGTTTTGTAACGATACCGATAAAATGGGCCCAGATGGAGCCGAAGAGAGGTAGTTACGATTTTTCTACGGTTGATGGCTGTGTTAATGTGCTCGGTAAAAGAAGATTGGCAGTCGGGGCAGGGCCGCTGCTTTGTTTTTCACCGGAATATATACCTAAATGGCTGCTCCGTGGTAAGATGGGGTTTGAAAAGATTCGTGAGGCGGCATATCAATTCGTTTCCAAGATGGCCGGTCGATATTCGAGCAGCATCCACGCCTGGCGCGTTGTAAGCGGTCTAAATGTATTTAATCATTTTGGGTTTAGCTTCGAGCAGGTTCTGGAGATGACCCGTGCGGCCAATATGGCCGTGAAGCAGGAAAACGACAGGGCCTTGAAGATAGTAGAAATCAGCAACCCCTGGGGTGAATATTATGCAACGATGTATAACGCCATTCCGCCATTGGTGTATGTGGATATGATTGTGCAGAGCGGAATCAATTTTGATGCCTTTGGGTTGCAGATGCAGTTTGGCAAGAATCAGCCGGGTATGCACATTAGGGATATGATGCAGATATCGGCGGTTTTGGATTATTTTGGCGCTGTAGCCAAGCCGTTGTATATAACCGAGGTGGAGGTTCCCAGCCAGGATGGCACCGGTTTATACGACAGCAAGGTTGCCGGCGCCTGGCATCAGCAATGGGACCAATCTTGCCAGGCGCAATGGCTTGAGCAGTTCTACAAAATAGCACTTAGCAAACCATTTGTTGACAGCGTGACATATTCTAACCTGGTTGATACAGCCGATAGCGCCATAGTCAGTAGCGGTCTTTTGGCCGACCGGCTTGAACCTAAACAATCGTTTCGAACACTGAAGAAACTGCAGAAACTTATCTTCAGCCGATAAATAATTCGTATCTCGTAAGTCACAAAGCGTATCTCGAACAGGATACCGGATACAATATGGCAGCCGATAGTTTTGTCCGAACAGACATTGAACAGAGTAGAATTCAGTCATTTGCATTTGTTATCAGTATAGCTGTGGCTGTCTGCTTTTCTGTCGGTTTTGCAACTTCAAGTCTTGTCAGGTTAGGATTGCCCTTTGATGGTTACAAGATTGAGTTGAATGAGAGGATAAATCCGAACGATGCATCGCCGGCTTCTCTTGTAAGATTGCCTGGTATAGGCGTTAGCCGTGCCGCTGCAATAGTGGCATACCGCGAGAATTTCAGCGAACAAAACGGTAATAAACCGGCCTTTAAAAATTGTGATGATTTGCAGAAAGTCAAAGGCATAGGCCCTAAAACAGCCCAAAATATAAGCCAATGGCTAAAGTTTGAATAAAAATAGTATCGGAAAGATGGAACAGTGGGATATCGACAAGCCGCTTGGAGTATGCTGCGGCAGCGGTAAAAAAATCGAATACGGCGAAGAATACTTTGCGGCGCTGGTAGAAACCGACCAGGGGCTGCGGCGCAGGGATTTTTGCGCCGATTACTGGAACGGCCGGAAACCCGATGTGTTTTGCTACTGGAAAACCAGACTGCCGCACCCCGACAGGGAAAAGCAGCTCTTCATCGACGATGATATGCTGATGGCCTTCTTCGAACGATTGGAGACAGAGACCGAGCAGGAAAAGATAAATTTTCGCTTTGTCTTGGTGCTGATTCTGATGCGAAAAAGGCGTCTGAAATATGATTCTACCCGGCAACGAGATGGCAAAGAGATATGGTGTCTCAGGATAACCGGTGAAAAAGAAACTGTTGAAGTTATAAATCCACATTTGGATGAAGAACAGATTGAACAGCTTTCATCCCAGATAGGCGAGATTTTGCAAACGGACTTGAACAATGAGTAGTTGGCCGGGCTTTTGCCGGTTCGTTTTCTTTATGGCTGTTGTTGGTGCAGTTCTTGGTGGTTGTGCACCTGTCCAGCAACGGATAGTGGAAGTTTGTCCGGGTGCACAATCTGCCCGGCAGGCTCTGTCGCTTCTTAAATCCAATTGGGAAAATGCCGCACCTATAAAAGCCAATGGCAGGGCTCGTATCCGTTATTATGATGATGGATTGCATAAGGAGAATTTTCTGGTAAAGCTCTGGGCAGATCCGCCGGCTGAAATCTACCTGCAGGGTGATGTGGCCTTTGATGCAAAGGGTATTATGCTCGGCTCGAATGAAGACGAATTCTGGCTTTCAATAAAGCCAAAAGAGGTCAGCACTTACTGGTGGGGTCGATGGTCAAAGCAGGTCTGTTTCAAAGGCCTTGTCGTAAGTGGCAAACTGATGCTCGAAGCCCTCGGGATTATGGAAATCGCCACCGATGGGAATTGGTCCTTGTCGAAGGAAGGCGGCTTTGATGTACTTTCAAAACGAAATGACCGGGATACGATAGTCAAAAGGATATACGTAGATAGTTGTGATTATCTGGTCAGGAAAATCGAATACTTTGATGCCGATAAGCCCGTAGCCGTCGCAGAGATGGATAAATACAGGGAGGTTGCCGTTGGCTTTTTTGTCCCTGTCGTTATGAAGATTGTCGCATACGCAGCCGACAACGATGAAAATTCAATCAGTATGACTATTAGCTTAAGTTCCATAAAACCAACGAACTTTACTGAAAAACAGCGCAATCGTCTTTTTACTCGTCCCAGCCCGCAGGGCTTCGAGCATATTTATAAAATCATTGATGGTGATGCGATTGAACAAACACGGTGAAATAATAGTAGAGTTTGCTTATGACCAGAATAAATTTGAGAGAGAGAATTAAACAAGGGCTGTTTCTATTAGATGGAGCGATGGGAACCCAGCTAATTGCTCGTGGACTCGAAGCAGGAACGTGCAACGATTATTTAAATATCGCCTCACCTGATATTATTTTCGACATTCACCGCGCCTACATCCAGGCCGGCAGCGATGCCGTCCTTACCAATACGTTCGGCGCCAATAAATATGCGCTGGCCCGCCACGGACTTGCTGAAAAGAGCCGAGAGATAAATACCGCCGGCGCCGAGTTGGCCAGGCGAGCCGTAGGTGAGCAAAACTATGTCCTCGGCGACATCGGCCCAACCGGCGATTTTTTACAGCCGCTGGGTAACTTAAAGCCGGATGAATTAAAAGCTGCCTTTGTCGAGCAGGCAAAGGCACTTTTAGGCGGGGGGGTGGATGGCTTCATAATCGAGACAATGACCGCTCTTGACGAGATAACAATTGCTGTCGAAGCGGTAAAATCGGTCTGCGAATTGCCCGTATTTGCATCAATGGCCTTTGACAGGACCGGCGATAGTTACCGAACGATGATGGGCGTTGATGTCGCCTCAGCCGTTTCAAAAATGGTTTCGCTCGGTGTTGACGCGGTCGGCTTTAACTGCGGCGCAGCTTCGCTTGACGAATACATAGAATTAGCGGACAAATTTGTTTCGACAATGAGGGCTTCAGAGCACCGGGTCACGGGTCACGGGTCACAGGTCACGATTTTAGCTGAACCCAACGCCGGCAGACCTGAATTGATTGATGGAAAAGCGGTTTATAAGGTCTCACCTGAAGAATTCGCATCGGCTGCGGAGAAGATGCATTCAGCCGGTGTAAACATCATCGGCGGCTGCTGCGGAACAAGCCCGGCACATATTGAAGCGGTGGTTAAGAGTCTGAAAAGATGATTTAGCGAACCATTTTTTAAAGTGCGGTATGATTGCAGATCAAGGAATGCCTTTAAGCCAACTGTGGACGAAAACAGAAAGGTCCTGTTCATCAATAACACCATCATTCGGGTCTGAAATATCACAGAACTGATTCCAATTTCCATCGCCTGGTTCACTTCGCCAGGCTGAGGCGAGGACGGCAAAATCTGCCATATCTACTGCGTCCAAGCCGATGAAATCGCCTATAAACCTTTGTCGTACAAGTCTTGGATAAGTCTTGCCCTGACAAATCGTCCAAATATCCTCTGTTCCATTGTTGCTCTCACCTTTAAAATCCCACCCTGCATTGACAAATGTGTTTTTCATTTGCATCTGGGCTGTTGACTTACCGGTAACTTCCGTTACCGCGGATTCTCCTGTTTCAGCCACACCTTCTGCTTGTCCGCTTGTCTGTTCATCCCAGAAGGAACTTGCAATATTGCCATAGTTATATCCTGCAAAACCACCTGCTATGTTAGCGTCTTGAAAAACGTTGCTGCTTGCATAGCAGTTTGAAATCTCGACATAAGTTCGTCCCACTAGACCACCTAAGTTAACGTTTCCCAATATGTTGTTGTTCGCATAGCAGTTTATAATTGTTCCCTTAAAATTCCTTCCCACCAGACCTCCTATGCAATCATCTCCTGAAACGGTTCCACCCTGCGTGCCACACTGAGATACAGTTCCCCTCCTTAAGTATCCGATGAGAGAACCAACGTTATCACCTGACCCAGCGTTAACATTGGGCTCAGTTAAATCCAAATTCTTAACCATAGCATTATCGTTATCAATGTAACCAAAGAGGCCAATAAAATTCGAGTCCGGGCAGCTATATGTAAAGTTGGAAATATCATGGTTGTTGCCATCAAAAACACCCATAAAGGGATTGCCAAAATAAGTTCCAATGATATTGAAATCTGTTCCGGTATAGCAACTTAGGTCTATATCTGCCATCAGCTTGAAGTGTTTGTGCAAATCACCGGGATTGGCCCCAATGGTATTCATTTGGTTGGCATCAAAAATCAAAAATGGGTCATTAGCTGACCCGGTGCCCCCACCATACGTCCCCGGCTCAGGTGGCAAAGCCCCTTGTAAAACAGGGGCATAAACCGGTGCAGTATACCCATCTTCGAGAATTACACCTCCGCGAACAGCATTCTCTTCAACAGTTATGTCACACTCAGCAGAAATAATAAAAGTAAGAAGAACACCAATGGGAGGTGGCGCATTAGCTTCACCGACATATAACGAGCCCATCTCAATGGTCATCCCAGAGGTGCCAAGACCACTTAATGTTTCGGCGCGGCTTGGTTCACAAATAGGGGTGCCTAGCTCTACTACCTCACCATGCTCAATATAGATTGAGCCAGTAAAAACCCAATAATGAGAACTCCAATTTCCTATAGATGCAATGACGCCACTGCTCACTGTGATATCAAGCGCGAAACATCTTACCCGCTCTTCTTCTTCGGATGCATCGTAGCTGAGTTCAATTACACCATTGCCTAAATCTGTACAAGTCAGAAAGACCGTAGCTGTTGCGGGTGAGGCTATCAGTATGATGGGCGTAATTAGACATCCAACAATTAAGCTGCTTTTCATTATTTTCTTTTTGTAAGTGTTTCGAAAACCCTATTTCTAAAAATTATAGCACTATTACAGCTAATGTCAAGCTAAAAAGGTAGAATTAAGGTTAATGAATATTTTTCTTCAGGTCATTTTCGAGGAATTTTGCGATTTGGTCGATGGTTTTTTGGGTAGCGCCTTGATTTTTTCGGATTACCTCTCGGCCGTTTTTGGCGATTGTCTTGGCAAAATTCGGTTCAGATAAGCATTTTTGCATCGTCTCGAGCAGTTTGCCCTCGTCTTTTATCATAACAGCACCTTCATCAGCCAAAAGTGCCTCGACGGCTTGTTTGAAATTGAAGGCATACGGCCCGAATATGGTGCATTTGCCTAAAGCGGCGGCCTCCATCATATCAGAGCCCCCCATCGGCACAAGCGACCGGCCGACGAAGATTACATCCGCAAGCGAGTAAAATTTTCGCAAATCCCCCATCGTGTCACCGAGAATAACCGGTGTTTTTTCAGGACGTCTGGCATCGGTGCCTTTGATGGAACTATACCGGACAAAATCAAAGCCGGCATCGGCAATGAGCCCGGCAACCTCGTCGAACCTTTCCGGCTTTCTGGGAACTATTGCAAGCTGAACATCGCTGAATTGCTCCTGCCCGGTTAATTTTGTGAAAACGTCGAGAATGATTTTTTCTTCACCGGGGCCGGTGGCACCTGCAACCCACAACCTTTTATCTTTGAGGTCAAGTTGATTTGCAAGCTCATCCGCACCTTCGATGCTTTCGGTAATCTGTGCCGTGTCATATTTGAGTGAGCCGGTAACGATTACCTTTTCAGCGACAGCCCCTATTTTAACAAAGCGCTGGGCATATTGCTCCGTCTGGGCGAGGATAAGAGTTACCTTTCGGAATATGCTTTTGGCAATCGGCCTTATCTTCTTAAATCTGGAAAAACCCTTCTCGCTTATTCGGCCATTGACCACGATGACTGGCACATTCGACTTCTCTGCGATGTGAACAAAATTAGGCCAGACCTCCTGCTCCATCAATAGGCAGATTGTCGGCCGGATTCTGCGGAACGCACTATACATTATCCAGGAAAAATCGAACGGAAAATAAAACACCTGCAGCTCTTCACCGAACAGGGCTTTTGCTCGCCCAAAGCCGGTGTCGGTAGTGGCGCTGATTACAATCTCAAAATCACTGAATCTGTTTGCAAGCTCTTTGACGATGGTCATCGTTGCGTTGACCTCGCCGACGCTAACAGCGTGTATCCAGATGCACTTTTTTGCTGGATTTCTGCGGGTGATTTTGCCGAACCGCTGCGCCCAGCCGCTGTGATAGCGCTTATATCTGACTGCCCGATATAAAACGGCGGGGGCTATCGCCGCCCCGATAAGCAAATATACGCAATCGGCAATAAATCTCATTCGCCTTTCCTGCAAAGAACAACCATCTTAATGAGAGGTAGATGATATTTATAAATCTTTGGTTTGTCAAACAGTTGCTTGGGTTAGCAGGACCGTGCTAATGTCCCCCCTTATTTATGGATTCTGAGCAGTTTAAGGTGCGATACTCCCAAGCCAGTGTTCGGCCAGTATAGCCAGGTCACGGAAGTCGACCTTGGCATCCCCGAACATATCGGCCCTGGAGTACCAGTTCGGTGAGGTCGGAATGGCCAGCCATGCCTCGGCAAACACTCCTATGTCCAGAAAATCTACCGAGCCGTCGCCGCCTATGGGAGCAATGTCACCGGCGATGCGATAGATGGGGTCATATTTGACAGCCGGGTCGTCTTGCAGGAAAAGCCCGCCCCCGCGAAATACAAAGTTCAGGTCCACAAAGAGATTCATACCGATTATGCCATCCACCGTGCCGCCCTCCGACGAAAAAACGTCGAGCAGGACAACCGGAACATTGGTGAAGCTCAGCCATTCGCCCAACGCAGGAATTTCAAGGGAATCGATATAAAAACCCGGCACTATGTTGACGTCGCCGGTAACCCCCTGTATTTCAACCTCGAAACTCGGCTCGGCAGGGTTAAGACCTAAGCGGGCGGCTACCCTCGAACCAATCACTGTTATCTGCGCACCGGTGTCGAACATAAAGCGGTCCTTGTCGATGGCACTATGGTCACCTTCGTAAAGGTCAACACTGTGCACAAAGAAGACACTCTGAGTTGGTAATAATCCTGTTATGATGGATGGGCTCGCCGGCGATTCGAGTTCAGGGTCGAAAATGTCGAGAGGGGTCAGGTACCCGACAGTAATCCCGCCCAGCGGACGCAGCTCCAAAGGTATGATGTTCGAATACTCCGGAACGTTCGAATCGTTATGGCCATAGAACCGGATATCAGGAGAGACAAGTTCATTGCCGTCTTGCGTAAGTGTGATTTGTTGGTCGTTGGAAAATACAGCGCTGAAATACACCGAAAGTGGCGAGCCAATCGCCGTAGGCAGGTCGGGCACCCCACCTTGACCGACTGTAATGGCGACATTTGTCTCGCCAACCATACTCGTCCTGTCGATGAGTAAACCGTTGGGTTCGATGGCGCCGAGTCCGTCAATAAAAAGCCCTATCGGCTCGCTTACCCACGCTTCGACCGAGCCGCTAACGCCGAAAATCGTGACGGTGTGGTTCGTAACAAGGTCGGGGTCACCGTAGAATAAACCGGCCTGCCACGCAGCAGCATTGCCGATTACATGGGCGGAAGCCCCCGTGTCGAAGATACCGACCGCATAGTCGCTCTGCGGGTCCACGCTGTCGGGGTAGTTGTTGCTGATGCTGGTAGTAGGAACGGCATACAGGTCAAATATTTCCGAGCGGTCTTTGGTAATCGAAACGGCGACCCACGGCACAAACCCGTCCACAGGAGGTGAGTCAATTATAGTTGCAACAATCGGACCGCTGGCGGTTTCATTTTGCACTGCCAGTCGCGAAGCTGCCTCAATCGGCAAGACCTTTTTATGAGGCATAAAGGTGTGACCATAATGTTGCCGGGTCAGCGTCTTTGGTGCTTTCTGGCGGGGATAGCTAATGGCTTTAACCCGGTAACCTCCGCTCAAATGCCAGTTCACTTCCCGGCGATGCCAGCCGCACCGACCAGCTCCGGTAGCGGACACGCTATAGACAATACAGGCAAGAATCGCAACACCCACCTTCCTGCGGCATAAAAAACCCTCATCGCCTAACATTATTCACCACCCTTTACTCCAAATCCATATCTTGCATTATACCATAAACAGGCGGATTTTTTAAGTGTAAAATTGCGAATCGCCCTTATGGGGCCGGTATATTCTTGACTTTGATGCCTTTTTGCCGTAAATATTCAATAGTAGTCAACGACTAACCGTCCCCGTAGCTCAATTGGATAGAGCGTTGGCCTCCGGAGCCAGAGGTTGTGCGTTCGAGTCGCACCGGGGATAATAGTTAGCGGATAGTTTGGCAGATAAGGAAAACTGTACGCTATACGCTGTTATAGGGATTGCACGGATGGCTGTTCTGGTAGGGATTGATGAAGCCGGCTTCGGCCCGATTCTGGGGCCTTTGGTCGTATCGTCGAGCGCTTTTTCGGTTCCTCATCATTTTTTAACAGCCGACCTGTGGCAGATTCTAAATAAAAGCGTCGCCAAAAGAAGAAAACACTTTGCCGGCCGGCTGCTCATCGCCGACAGCAAAAAGGCATACAACAGACGGGAGGGAATCAAACATCTCGAACGCACCGTTCTGTCGGCCTTTAGATGTCTTGATAAAACCCCGGCCACCCTCGTTGAACTGCTGATGCTGTTATGTCCCGATTGCGTTGAGCGATTAGAAACTTATCCCTGGTACAAGGCCATCGCCCGTTACAGTACTTCAACTGATATTGCTGATATTGCAATTGCCTCAGCGGTGCTGAAGGATGATTTGGCCTCAAATGGTATGGAGCTGCTCACCCTTAAAAGCTCCTGTTTGGACGTTGCATATTACAATACGATGGTCTCCGTTGTGAAGAATAAGGCCAGCGTCCTTTTTACCGCCACCTCTCGACTTGTAAAGTCGGCTTACGATGATTTTAGAGATGATGATTTGCAGATTATAATTGACAGGCAGGGCGGCAGGGTCCGATATCGAAAAGGACTGCAGCGAATGTTCCCTGATATGAAGTTAAGGATTTTAAAAGAAGACCCGAAAGCCAGCAGCTATGAATTAGAAGCCGACGGCAGACGGATGCGTTTACATTTTTTAGTCGGCGCCGATGAGCGTCTCCTGCCGGTCTCGCTGGCGTCGATGGTCAGCAAATATCTGCGCGAGCTTCTGGTCGGCAATATAAACCGCTATTTTGCGGGCTTCCATACCGACTTAAGACCCACCGCAGGGTACTGGAAGGATGGCTTGCGCTTTATCGAGGATTTGAAAAAGAACGTTCCCCACGTCCCGTTTGATACCAACCAGCTAATCCGCTGCCGATGAAAAAAGTTTATAACCTGCTCTTAAGGCAATCCTGCATAAAACAGCAGTCCGTGTATGGGCATTGGCCGTTTGACTTTCCGAAACAGGCGGTATGGCCCTCTGCTTGTTGGATGGTGTGAATGAGCTCCGGCTTTTTCATTTTTCCAGCCGTTATACCCAGATCTTTGGCTTTTTGCCTTATTTCAGGCATTTTTATAGATTTTTCCAATGTTTTTACCGCTGGCATTTTTTATCCTTTTATTCTTTTGTTATGTTTACACCCGCTTGGTCCTTCCTAATTTCCGGATGGTGCAGGCAGATATATCCCTTTTTCGGCTGTTTTTCCATATTTGGTTACTATATTTGTTGTGCGCTGCCAATCAACACAACACAGACGGGATAGGTGCAATAGACAGGAGCTTTTTTCGGACTAAAGGCAGGTTTTAGACAGCCGTAATAAAAAGGGGAGACGCGGGCTCCTTGTTAAGAGCTTGTCAACACCCTGTCTCCCTGTTGCGATTTTTCTTTATTTTTTATGTGGCGAAACCGCCTGAATCGCAACATCTACAGGATACAAAAAACTAAAACACCTGTCAATAAAATAGTGCCGGCATCAACGTTTTCCCTTCGCTATCCCCCCACAGAGCCGATAAGATGCAAATCCGTTTCTGACCGTTCAAAATATACTTGCTTTCAGATAAGTTTATTGATATTATCCCGGCAAGTTGGGGGAATATGGAGTAACGGTAGCGGCGCCGGAAGCCCGGCACATTGTTGGATTTAGGGGATGGTGGCAATGACCGACGGAAAAACCTGCTTTGCTCTTATCGGTGCGGGCAACATAGCAGCCAAGTATGTTGATGCCTTCAAAAATATCGAAACAGCCGTTCTTGTCGGCGTTGTAACCAGAACCGCCGCAAAGGCACAGGCCTTCGCAAAAGCCCACAATATACCCCACTGGGCTACGGATGTGAAAACGCTGTTTGACACTGCTGACGTTGATGCAGTTGTTATAGCGACCCCCAGCGGGCTACACTCACAGGGCACAATCGAAGCGGCAAAATTCGGAAAACACGTCCTTTGTGAAAAGCCGTTGGATATAACGCTTGAAAAGATAGATGCTATGACCGAGGCCTGTAGAAAGGCAAAGGTGCAGCTCGGCTGTGCCTTTCAGTTCCGCACATTTGAGCATAATAGAATCGCTTATGAGACGATTAAATCGGGCAAGCTCGGTAAAATTTACATTGCCAACGCCTTTTTGAAAAATTTCAGAACGCAGCAATACTACGACAGCGGCTCCTGGCGGGGTACCTGGGCCCTTGATGGAGGAGGGCCGTTTATGCAGCAGGGCGCCCACACCGTAGATTTAATGGTCTGGATGATGGGGCGGGCCCGGCAGGTTGCCGCTTTCATAAATACCGCCGCTCATAAGATAGAGGTGGAGGATATGGGCCACGCAATAGTGCGATACGAAAATGGCGCACAGGGTGTGGTCGAGGCCTCTACCGTTGTAAAACCGGGATATCCCAACAGGATAGAGTTCCACGGCGAAAAAGGCAGTATCATACTCAGCGAATCGGATATAGTTGATTGGCAGGTGGAGGGTGTTGAGAAACCCACGCTGGGAAGCACCTCACATACGAGCGGCTCGAAAGACCCGATGGCCATCGGAACGCTCGGACACGAAATGATAATAAAGGATTTTATACAGTCCGTAGAACAGAACCGTCCGCCGTTAGTTTCCCCCGACAGTGCCCGGCTGTCCGTCGAGCTAATCCTGGCAATCTACAGGTCGGCTAGCTCTGCCACAGGTAAAACAGGCACACCCGTGGAAATAACTTAATGCAGCTGAAAGATAAAGGTAGGTTTAGCGCTGTTTTATCAGCATTATCACATCCGGCTTGGCAAAAGAATTCTCGTAGCCGTTACAATGTCTGAACGGCCAGCTTCATAGACGCTAAAGCGGCGAACTTATCATCGGCAAATTCGAAAAGCCCATCGAGCCCTGCCACCTTAAAGATACATTTAGTCGGAAGGGCAACGCTGCAGAGAATAAGCCGACGGCCGGCGTTCTCCAGCGACCTGTGTAGTATTAGAAGATTGCTGATGTTGGAGGAGGTTATTATCTCGACCATAGAGAAATCGATTATAACGTCCCACAGCCCCTCGCTGCTGACCGTTTCATTGACGGCTCTAAGCTCTTTGCCCGTTTGTGGTTCTTTGGGCAGCGTAACGAGAATAACATCTTCTGATAAATTTCGAATTCCCATATTAGCTCTTTTTACCCAGTGTGGTTTCCGCACGTTTCAAATATTATATATCGGAGCAAATTCAAGCCGAGTTAAGCAACAAAGGCGACAAATCCGACATATATGAAAAGTCTTGATACATCTTTTTGCTGTATCAATGCGGCAATCACCTCATGCTAAATGCGTTGTGAGCGCTTCACTTCCACGTCAATCTCAAAAGCATACCCCTCCAGAAAACCAGTAGCACCATAAAGCTGATGAGGAATATATTTTTGACATCAATCAGGTATTCACTGCCGTTCAGAAGCGGAGGGTTGGCGACTCTAACGGCCAATTTATCGCTATCGACCATAAAGCCCAATTCGCCGTCTAAGTATTTTGCCCACAATATAAATAGGGCAATCACAACCAGCATCACCAAAACCGCCGACCTTTTCATCTTGACCCCCTTATCTGTGATAGCTCGCCTGCAGATTTCCGCAACAAAATCTTGTGATACGTTTAATTGTGCGCTTCTCCACCAGACCTTCACACAAAATGTTTAGTAAACCCCCATTTCCGACTGTTGATAGAATTATAGCAGAAACACCTTTCCCGTTCAATGAGATACCTGCAAAACGACCGTTAGAAACCTAATTGCGTTTGTCTGACGGGAGAAACAGCGATTTTATAGGGCTATCGCAAAATTTTTTTCTCTGTTCTTAAGGAGCTACATCAACCTTTTTGCCGGTCACATCTCGGCTGCCTCTCGGCGTGATAAACTGTCCCTTCAGCGTTGTCCCGTCCAGTTTTCCTTGGAACTCAAACAGAATTTTTTCATCGCGAAAGCTCCTCTCCATCTTAAAGCTTACCGCATCTCCTTCGACCTTCAAGTCCATTATCGGGGTTTCTCTGTTACGGCTTTGATACGTGCCGGTGAAATCTTTGTTGATAGTCAGTGTGTTTGTGCGAGTTCCTCTCGACGAGACTGTCGTCAACTCCCACGTGCCGACAATGGCCGAACCTTCACGACTCTCACCGCTCGACAGCTCCGCCGAACAGCCGACAAGACCTGTTATTACGGCCGCCGCAGTTAGAACGACCCCGGCGTTAAAGATAATTTTATCTCTCATAGCAACATCCTTTCATATAAATTGTTTCTTCCTCTCACCAACACCGAACGGCAAGAGTATGTATGGTTCGGCTGACTAAAGTCAGATGTCTTAAAAAACAAACGATTTTACCGCCTTAAAGCTCTAAGCCGGATAAGTCACCGCCTTTTTCTTTCAGCTTATCGTAGTAAACCTCAAACCGTTCCTTCAGGGCCGATATAGACTTATTAAGAGTGTCAATCTCGCCCTTCAACTGTTTTGCCTCTTCACCTAACATTTTGGTAAGTGGGATATCCTTGAGCTCGCCGGTGAACTTCTCAACTTCTCCTTTCTTGGCCATAATGGCGTCTTTATACTTCATAGCCATTGACCTTAACTTCTCCACGTCCAGCTTTTCGGCCTCGGCCTTTACCTCGCTAATGGGCCTGCTTTCATCGGCCTTTTTGCCGCACCCCGTCACCGCCAACGAGCACACAGCTAACAAACACCATAAGGTAATTTTTCTTGCAGGTTTCATTGCCGGCTCCTTTCATATAAATCGTTTTTTCCCATTAAATGTCACCCCACTCAAACCGACGTAAGAAAATTGGACTTAATTTTCCTCTAACAAATTAGCGTACTCGACCTCGAATCGCTGCCTGTGTTCGGTTTCCTCTTCAGCCAGCGACAAAAGCGCTTCACGAGACTCTTCATCCTTAACTACCCCCGCCAAATCAGTGTAGAAGTTGACCGAAATATCCTCCTTTTTAATCGCAAAAACAAGCAGCTCCTCATAATCCATATCTATCTCGTTGCCGGCGTCCGTCATATAATCGGAGATACAAATGCCGTGTACAACCTCACCTCTCTTCATAACCTCCAGTTCCAGTTTGGCCTTGTGCTCTAACTCTTCTTTGGCAAGCTCCTCACATACCTTGCGCATCTCCGGGTTTTCCATCCGGCCCGCCATATACGTATAGAGCTGGTGGGCCTCTACCTCTCTGGCAATCGCAAACTCCAGAATCTCATCTACAGAATCAATTCTATCCGTCATTTGTCTCTTCTTTAAAAAGCTGTTGACTTTTCCTTCTCACATCATCACACCGACGGCGGTATGGCTGTTGCTGGCTGATTCAAATCCTCCGCATTCTGAGGATTGCTTAATCGCTTTTGAAACCAGCTCATTCTTGAACACAAACCGCAGCTCACTCGGTAATCTTATAGACCGTATCTGTCTTTCTTACCCGCTCGCTGACCTTCACTCCGACGGAGTCTCCCGCCTTGGCCTCTTCAACGGCTGCGTTGTCAATCTGCATTGAGTCAACAGTCAGTTCAAGGTCGGTGGTATGGCCTTTAATGCGGATTTTATCTCCCATTTTTAATCCTGCTGTTAACTCGATAGCCGCCACTACAGGCCGGGCAAAGAAATCTGATACCGTCCCAATCTTCTCCTCAGCCATTTGTACATCTCCTTTTTGGGCTTAATTGCTTGTCTCCAAAAACTGCACACCGTCCGCTATTGTAACTAAATGGCTTTTAACTGCAAGCAACAGCTATTTTTCTTTTATGCCGTATTTTTGTAGAAAAAGGGGGAAAATGGATGCTACCCGCTGTTTTTCTCAACATCACCACACCAACGCCAAGCAACAAGAGCACTTCTATTACGATTTGCCCCTCCTCTGCCTCTCTTCAAAGCACATCTGATAAGCAGCAATCACACTGAATCAATCGGGGGAGACAGTACGACCTAAACGTCCTGAAAGGGTTGTGAAAACTTCCCGGTTAAAGCTCCTATCCCACCCAAGCTGCCAAACACCATAGGATGGGTCTTGGAGCCACTGTGCATCTGTCTTCACTTCGACTTTTTCAGGTTCTTTTACGTCTGGGTACTTTATTGTTATACGGCCGCGGTAACGATTGTAAATACCACCACTAATTCCATAGAGCCACGATGTTCGCATGTATCCACTGCTCTTATCCATCATTTCGATATCGTAATCCCGTGCGATAGTGTCAACAGTCTTTTGCCAACTTACGTCATAATTATGCTTCAAGCTGTCGTTCAACTCAATTGTTTTCCAACCCGCACTATGTCCTTTGACAAAACTGGCTGGAGCACAGCCCCCTATAAATAACAGCGATATTAAGATTATAAAATGAGAAATTGTAGATCTTTCTTTCATTTTAGTTCCTTTCAATAATTGTTCTGAAAATTGATTTGGCAAAATTCTACCTCCTATTTGCTGGAAAATCAACGTAAAAACAGAGCAAAATATTATGGCCTGCTTTAAGGGTTTTATCTTCCGGCCTTGGCTTTTCTGGCTCGCTTTTTGTGCCCTTTTGCCTCTGTATGGTAGCCGATTTGTGGTCTCGGTTTATCGTCTTTCATTACCATTTCGGCTAATACATTGAATACATGCTGGAATTGCTCGTCGTACTTTCGTTCCATAGACTCAATCTTGCGCCGCAGCAGTTCATTACCGGCTAAAATCTCCCTGAGCTTAACAAACGTTCGCATTATGGCTATATTGACCTCAACAGCGCGCTTGCTCCGAAGAACACTTGAAAGCATCGCTACGCCCTGTTCAGTAAAGGCGCAAGGAGTATAACGTCGGCCACCCCGTCCCTGCTTTGAGGTCGCAATTTGCGACCTCAAACGGTCAGTTTCATCATTGGTCAATTTGAACATGAAGTCAGATGGAAACCGCTCGATGTTGCGCCGAACTTGCTCATTAAGTCTTTTGGTGGATACCCCGTATAAACCAGCTAAGTCGCTGTCCAGCATAACCTTATGACCACGGATAAGGTAGATGCACTGTTGAATTCTTTCTACTGGAATAATTGAATAGCAATAGTATCATTTTTCAATTAGCAAATATATTAGACGAATTTAAGAAAGCAACAGATCAAAATATTGGGGCTAGCAAAAATCTATGGATAGTATCTTTCAAACTATTTTCGTTTTCTTAAAAGCAAGCCACCAAGGCCAAGCAGTAAAAGTGTGGCTGGTTCAGGTACAAGCATAATTGAACTATCATTATAAATGTAGAACCTTGCATTGATTGCGTCTCCATTCATAAGTGTGCCTGTTAGTGTACCGTCTGAGGCCGTAATCTCACCAAGTGGAAAGTTGAAGCCGCTACCAAAAACAGTTATTTGACTATTTTCCCAGGAAATAAGATTATTTACTATTGAGCCTCCAATTATATCTACTTGACTACTACCACGTGTTCCTACTTCCAACATAGACCCACCAGAAATTTCAGCCTCACTGTTATCATAAGTATATAAGTATTTCACATTTCCGCTGCTAATATCAACAACACTATACTCATATGCATATAACTGGTTTTTTACCGTTCCCCCTAACAAATTAATTTGACTATAATCTTCTGCACGTAAATAATATTCTAGATATCCCCCACTTAGAAGATTTATGGTTGCACTACCCTTAGCGAAAAATGGGTCGGAAATACTATAGTCAATATTATGAATACCGCTAGAATAAGTAACAGCAATTGCTCTCGGCAAAAAAACACATAAAGCTACTATACTCACAAGAATTGATTTAAATCCCATCTCCTCTACCTCCTCAAAAAGCACACGTTTATTTGGCGCAGGGATACTGTCATAAGGTCTCGAAAAACCAGGAATTGGTCACCCTCTCGCATCCGATACTCTCTTTTTGTCCTTTTGGTTCGGCAAACGCATTAGATGTAATTATACCACTATTTGCCCTATAATCAAGCAAAAACAGGCCAAAATATTGCGGTTTTTTAAGGGTTTTATCTTCCGACCTTGGCTTTTCTGGCTTGCTTTTTGTGGCCCTTTGTAGTTAAATAAGTCTGTGCGACCTGCACCTCGATATACGCTTCACGCTTCACGAGATACGAATGTCATTCGCTGACCTTCAGCACCGCCGCTGCACGCAGCCGCGAATGTTTTATCTTAATTACTCAAACTGACCGATTTTAGGCCGCGAGGAGTTTTTCCAGACGGCGAAT